>JACRCY010000362.1 GCA_016218785.1 Deltaproteobacteria bacterium | reverse complement strand
GTCGAGCGGCGGCGGGAAGCGGCGCTAGCGCACGGGTGGCCCGGGAGCACGCCGCAGGCCGAGCGCCCGCGGGGACAGCCCCAGCGCCAGCCCCCGCACCTGCGGGTAGAGCAGGGCCTCGAGCCCGCCGGCCGCGGCGAACTGCTCCTGACAGTAGGGGCAGGCCGTGCACAGGCACCCGGCGCCGGCCTCGCGGGCGTCGGCGCGCTTGCTCGCCCGCAGCCGCGCCGCGAGCGGCGCGTTGGTCTCGGCCAGGGGGGCGCCGCAGCAGTCGAGGCGGCGCGGCCAGCGTGCGGGCCGTCAACTCCCACTTGCCCCGCGCTGCGCGTGCAGGCACTCTCTCCCCTCGTGCTCCCCTGGGTCATCGTGGATCGCGCGCCCACGCCCGCCGGCGCCGAGCTGGTGCTCCTGCGCCGGGGCGACGAGTGGGTCATCCGCGTCGACCGCGAGCTGCTCATGTCGAGCCGCGTGCACCACTCGGAGGAGGCGCTGGCGACCATGGCGCTGGAGCGGGCGCCGCACTGCCGCGCCCTCCTGGTGGGGGGCCTGGGGCTCGGCTTCACGCTGCGCGCGGCGCTCGACCGGCTGCCGGCGCGCGCCCGGGTGGTGGTCGCGGAGCTGTCGCCGCAGCTCGTGGCGTGGAACCGCGGGCCGCTCGCACCCCTCGCCGGGCGGCCGCTCTTCGACCCGCGCGTCGAGGTGGCGGTGGGGGACGTCTTCGGCCACATCGCGGCCGCCCGTGCCGCCTGGGACGTCGTCCTGCTCGACGTGGACAACGGCCCCCGCGCCCTCTGCCTCCCCGGCAACGACCGGCTCTACGGCGACCGGGGCCTGAGCGCGTGCCGCGCGGCGCTGCGCCCGGGCGGCGTCCTCGGCGTCTGGTCGGCAGGCCCGGCCGACACCCCCTGGCGCGACCGGCTGGAGCGCGCTGGCTTCGACGCCGAGCTGAAGCACGTGACGGCGCGCCCGGGCGGCGGCTCGCGTCACGCGCTCTTCTTGGGGCGCCTGCCCGGCGGGCCGGGGCGGCCCTGCGGAAAATCGTTGCGTTTTTCAGGAAACGGGGTACCCTCTCGCCCTCATCACCCCCGCGCTGTTGCGGGAAGACGTGACGGGGCGACGTGACAGCCCCTTCCCGGACCAGGTCGGTCCAAGTAAGGAAGTGCGTAGATGGCAAAAGGCACCGTGAAGTGGTTCAACGACAGCAAGGGTTTCGGCTTCATCAAGCAGGAAGGCGGGGAGGACGTGTTCGTCCACCACACCCAGATCCAGGCCGACGGCTTCCGCTCGCTGACTGAGGGGGATCAGGTCGAGTTCGACGTGGGCCGTGGCCCCAAGGGGCTGCAGGCGCAGAACGTCCGCAAGATCTAGCTCCCGGTGCCGCGCCGGGGCCGGCGCTCGCCGACCCCGGCCGCGGCCCTGTTCTTCCTCCCCCGGATCCCGCACACTCTCCGCAGCATGCGTGTCGACCGCGCGACCTGCCGGGTCCTCCCGGAGCCCGCTCCCGGTGCTGCCGGGGCAGGACGAGGCGGTCTCCGCCGCCGTGCCCATCGCCGCCGACGAGCACGCCGTGGCCGGGCGGGCGTGCTACAACGGCGCGCCGCATGATCAGCTTCACGGGCGTCAGCAAGCAGTACGGGCCGCAGGTCCTGTTCGTCGACGCCTCGTTCCAGATCAACCCGGGCGAGAAGATCGGCCTCGTCGGGCCCAACGGCTCCGGCAAGACCACCGTCTTCCGGCTGATCACGGGCGAGGAGCGCCCCGACGACGGCGCGGTGGAGCGGCCCCGTCGCCTGAGCCTGGGCTACTTCCGCCAGGACGTCGGGGGTTTGGGCGGCCGCAGCGTGCTGCGCGAGACCGTGGCCGGCTCCGGCGAGGCCGCGACGCTCGGCGAGGAGCTCGCCCTGCTCGAGCACCGCATGGCCGCGGGCGGGGACGACCTCGACAGGGCGGTGGCCCGCTACGGCGAGGTGCAGGCCCGCTACCAGGACCTGGGCGGCTACGATCTCGAGGCGCGGGCGCACGCCATCCTCGCCGGGCTCGGCTTCGAGGCGGACGAGGTGGCCGGCGACGTGGCGAGTCTCTCGGGCGGCTGGAAGATGCGCGTGGTGCTCGCGAGCATCCTGCTCATGCGCCCCGACGTGCTCCTGCTCGACGAGCCGACCAACTATCTCGACCTCGAGTCGATCCTGTGGCTGGAGGCGTTCCTGCGCGACTACCCGGGCGCGGTCATGATGACCTGCCACGACCGCGACGTGATGAACCGCGTGGTGCAGCGGATCGTCGAGATCGACGGTGGCCAGGTCCGCACCTACTCCGGGAACTACGACTTCTACGAGCAGGCCCGGCAGGTCGAGGCCGAGCGGCGCGAGGCCGAGTACCAGCGCCAGCAGGCGATGCTGGCCAAGGAGAGCCGCTTCATCGAGCGCTTCAAGGCGCAGGTGGCGTTCGCCCCCCAGGTGCAGAGCCGCATCAAGCGGCTCGAGAAGATCGAGCGGATCGCCGCCCCGCGGCGCCTCCAGGAGAAGCGCTTCGACTTCCGGGTCCCGCCCCGGTCCGGCGAGGACGTGATCAAGGTCAGCCAGGTGAGCAAGGCCTACGGCCGCCGCGTGGTCCACGACCGGCTCGACCTCCTGGTGCGGCGCGGCGAGCGCTGGTCGGTGATGGGCGCCAACGGCGCCGGCAAGACGACGCTGCTGAAGATGATGGCCGGCGTGCTCGCGCCGGACTCTGGGGAGGTCACCCTCGGGGCTGCCGTGACCATGGGCTACTTCGCGCAGCACCAGATGGAGCAGCTCGACGATTCGTTGACCGTGTTCGAGGAGCTGCAGGCGCACGCGCCCGTCGCCAGCGTCGGCACGCTCAAGAGCCTGGCGGGCGCCTTCGGCTTCAGCGGCGAGGACGCGGACAAGCCGGTGCGCGTGCTCTCGGGGGGCGAGCAGGCGCGCCTGGTCCTGGCCAAGATCCTCTACGACGCGCCCAACCTCCTCGTCCTCGACGAGCCCACCAACCACCTCGACATGGTGACCAAGCGCGCGGTGGTGCGCGCGCTGGATCGCTTCGACGGCACCGTCGTGTTCGTGTCCCACGACCGCGCCTTCCTGCGGGCGCTCGCGACGCGCGTGCTCGAGCTGGGGCCCGGCGGGCCGCGCGTCTACGAGGGGACCTACGACGAGTACGTCTCCCGCACCGGCCGCGAGGCGCCCGGCATGCGGCAGGGTTGAGGCGGCCTCGCGAACGCGGCCGCCGGTTGACGCGTGGCGGGCGCCCGCCGATGATGCGAGGGGTCGCTGACCGGCCGGCCAGGCGGGTGCCATTGCGGGAGGGCATGGGAGCCCCCAGAGGGTTCCCATATCAGCGGAGCGCGTCGATCGGGGCGAGCCGCGCGGCCTGGCGCGCGGGGCGGCCTGGACGCGCCGCGGGGCCAGGCCGAGATCCTGGAGGCCGCCCGCGCGTATCCAGGGACGGCTCCCCCGCGGAGCCAGGAGGACGCGCATGCACTTCGACCGGATCGCCAGCCTGCGGACCCCCGCCTTCGTCACCGTCGCCGGGCTCGGCCTGCTGGCCGCGTGGCTCGCGTGCGGCGCCCCGCCGCCCGCGCCGGCGCGGGCGGCGACCGGCTCCGAGCCGCCCACGCTGCGCCGCATCGAGGTCGACGCCAAGGCCACCCTCGAGCTGGACGCCGACCGGACCCGCCTCACCCTGACCGTGGCCGAGAAGCGGCCGCGACCCAAGGCCGCGTTCGCCGAGGTGTGGAAGAAGCGCACCTCTCTGCTGGCCGCGCTCGGGCGCGCCGGCGTGGCGTCGGCCGACATCACCGTGTCGCAGGTCATGCTGCACCCGGCCTGGGACCGCGGCAAGCCCGATGGGTTCGAGGCGCAGCTCAGCGTCACGGCGCTGGTGCGCGCATCGGATCAGCTGGCCCAGGTGATGGAGGCGGCCGTGGACGCCGGGGTCACCACGTTCCACACGAAGTTCGAGAGCAGCACCATGACCGAGAAGAAGAAGCGCGTCCGGCAGATGGCGCTGGAGGCGGCGCAGGAGAAGGCCCAGCAGATCGCCCAGGCCACCGGTGTCACCCTCGGCAGCCTGCAGGTCGTGACCGAGCTGTCGGGGAGCACGAGCTACTGGCCGTGGAGCGGCGCCGAGGCGAACGTGGTCAACGTGACCGCGTCCGAGCGCGGCGAGGCCGGGCGCCCCGGCACCATCCCGCTCTCGTTGACCCTGCGGGTCGCCTACGCGATCCGCTGAGACGCGGGCGCGGCGCGGCCCGCTACCGCACCCCCGACTCGCAGGTCTGCGTCATGCACATGGCCGCGACCGGCGGGCACGCCGGGCACGGCATGGCCGGGCAGGCCTGCGGCGCGCAGCCCGACGGCGCCGGGCCGGTCTGCGGGTACTTCACGAGGCAACGGTCCACGTCCAGCAGCTGGGCAGGCACGACCGTCGGGCACGGGCAGCACGAGCGCGTGTCGATCGCGACCGTGCAGTCGGTCGGGTCCACGCACTCGATCGCGAACTCGCAGGCCCCGCGGTCGCAGCGGGCCACGCGCGACGGCGGCGGCGCCGGCATGCAGTCGATGACGGCGCACTGCGGGTCCCACTTGTCCAGGCACTGCCGGGGAATGGAGAGGGAGCCGTACGCCGACCACAGCTCGAGGCACGGATCGGCCGCGATGGCGGAGACCAGCTCCGGGTAGGCCGCCTGGCAGCAGTTGTCGGTGCGCACGGCCACCGCGCACTCGGTGTCGACGGTGCAGCCGGTGGTGCCGCCGTCGGGGCGGTAGGGGCCGTCGACAGCGCCGTCGCGGTGGAGCGCGTCGCCGACCGCGCCGTCACGGACCGCGCCGTCGTCCTGCCCCGGGGGCAGGCTCCGACCGCCACAGGCACCCACGCACAAGGCCAGGAGCACGAGCCACGTCGGTCGCCGCATGGGGAACCTCCGGTCGGTGCACCACCAAGCGTAACAGAGCGACGGCGACGGCGGAAGGTCAGGCGGGTTGAATCACGCAGCGAGCGGACGTAGCATCACCCCAGTGGCGGGCACCACCGGAGGTGTCTCATGAGGGCTCTCGCGAGGTGCTGGGTCCCGTTGCGTTTCCCCCTGCTGCCGGCGCTCGTGCTGGCGACCGCCGCCAGCCTGGCGCTGGGCTGCGGCGCTGGCGGCGTCAACCCGGGCAACATCCCCGACGGCGGGCTCCACGGCGACGGGGCCGGCGGCGGCGACGGCCCCGTCGGTCAGCAGGACGGGCCGACGTACGGCGATGCGCACAGCCCCTTCGATCCGGACGCCTTCTGGGCGCAGGATCCCCCGCCGGAGTGGTGCGGGCCCGACGGCGGCGCCACGCCGCCGCAGCCCCCCGGCGGCACGCCCGACTGCCCCGACGACAAGAACCGGCAGGGGTGCCCGTGCTCGCCGCAGGGGACGCAGGCCCCGTGCTGGCCCGGGCTGCGCGCCAACCGCAACCTCGGCAACTGCAAGGATGGCACCACCACCTGCATCAGCAACGACGAGTTCGGCCTGGTGTGGGGCCCGTGCGCGGGGTACGTGCTGCCCGATCCCACCGCGACCAAGGGGAAGGCGGCCTGCAAGTGCTTCTCGGGCGGGCAGTGGAAGATCGACAACCTCTCCCCCTGCTTCGTCAGCTGGGACAGCTACGCGACCTACTACGCGGTCTCGACCTACATCGACGGGGCCGGCAAGGCACAGTGCCCGAGCAACATCCCGAGCGCGCCGCCCCTCACGCCGCAGCCGGGCAAGACCTGGTCGACCGACACCATCCAGGTGGACTGCGCCGGCCACTTCAAGCTCTGCTACGCGCTGAAGGCCGGCACCGCCGCCACTCCGCAGGCGACCGACTGCGAGCTGGTGAAGGTCTGCACCGAGACCGACTACCCCACGGCCAACCAGGTGCAGGCCATCCCGGACCTGCCGGCGTGGGCCAGCAGCAACACCACCTGCGCCACGCAGTTCGCGAAGACGGGCGGCTACGGCGAGATGAGCGTGGTCGGCATGAGCGTGCTCTGCGACGCGGTGGACGACGGGAACGGGCAGCCCTACGTTTTCAACCGCGTCCAGTACTGCCCCCTCTCCTGCAACACCAACCCCTCCGCCCCCGAGTGCCAGAACTGCAACCAGGGCGGGAGCGGCAACTTCTAGCCGCTCGGCTGCGCTCCGCTGGCGCTTCGTTTCTTCGGGCAGCTCCGAGGCTTACGCCAATCCCGGGAGCGGCGGCTCGCCAACGCGAATGCCCATTCGCGTTGTGCGAACGTACGTTCTCGAGGTGCGAACGGGCCGGTGCGCCCGGGAACCGGTGCTCCCGGGACCGCGGCAGCCGGAGGATTCCCGGGAGGTTACGGGCCCTAGCGCTCGACCTGGACGCCCCGGAGGATCATACCGAGCAGGGTCGGCACGTAGGCCTGGAGCGGCAGGGGGAGCTTGCCGCGCATCCACCGGAACACCGTCGTGTTGAGCGCGCCGGCGACGAAGTACGCCATGTCGCGGGGGTTGAGCGCCCGGAGCGAGCCGTCGTTCACGCCCACCTCGAGGACGTCCTCGAGGGCCGCGACCCACCGCTCGTAGGCGGGTTTGGGGCCCGACGAGCCCGCGGATTCGCCGTGCTCCACGGCCGCCCGCTGCGACGCGAAGACCACGAACGACTCGCGGTTCTGCTCGATCGCGTCGAGCTGACGGCGCAGCAGCCACTCGAGCCGCTCCCGGAACTTGAGGGTCGGCAGCAGCGGGTCGGAGAAGGGGGCGAGCATCTCGTCGGCGGTGCGGTCGAGGAGGGCGCGGTGCAGGTCGTGCTTGCTCGGGAAGTAGCGGTAGAGCGAGCTGGGCGCGAAGCCGGTCTCCCGCGCGATGTCGTCGACGGTCGTGCCGTGGAGGCCGCGCGCAGCGAACGCGCGCGCTGCCGCGGCCAGGATGGCGGCGCGGCCGTGCGCCTGCCGCCGGGATCTTCCCGTGGTCTCGTGGGCATCCGCCGGCGCGAGGGACATGATTCCATTCTGCGAAGAAACGTTCGCGCGTCAAGAAAACCGACGGCAGGGCAGCGGCCGGCCGCCGGCCCACGAACCTGGGTCGGGGCGGGTCTGCCTGTGGTAATGAGGAGGGGCGGCGTTGCGGCGCCGGGGCAGGGGAGGTCGATGCGGTTCCCAGGCAGGCGCAAGAGCAAGCACTACTTCCCGGTCGAGGAGCGGGGCCACATCCCGTTCCAGCGGAGCGTGAGGGCGCACCCGCGCGCGACGGAGCTCGACTGCCGCACCTGCGGCGCCTGCTGCGCGCCCGAGGTGCGGCTCCCGTTCTACGTGGGCCTCAAGGCCGCTGACCTGCGCCGGCTGACCCGGGCCTTCCGCGACCGCAACGTGGCGCGCGGCTCGCTCTTGACCCGGCTCGATCCCGTGGGCCGTTGCGTGTGCGTGGCGCTCAAGGGAACGCTCGGCCGGCGCGTGTCGTGCACCGTCTACCCGCGCCGGCCGAGGGCCTGCCGGGGGCTGACGGAAGGGAGCCGCGCCTGCCGCAAGGCGCGGCGGCAGGCGGGGTTGGTGTAGCCATGGGGCGGCGACGTCCTCGCCGTCGGGCGATCACGGTGGCGCTGGCCGTGCTCGTGGTGGCCGCGGTCGGCGCGCTGGCCGCGCCGGCCTCCGGCCAGCAGCGCCCCACGCTGTCGGGGCCGGAGCTCCTCTGGGAGCCGCCGGGCGGGCGCTTCCTCGTCCACTACACCCTCGAGGGCCAGGACGCGCCCACCGAGCTGGCCGACGTGGACCCCCAGAACGGCGTGCCCGACCTGCTCGACGACTTCGGCCTCGGCCTCAACGAGGCGTGGGACCTCTTCGTCGGCCAGGACGGCTGGGCGCCGCCGCCCGCGGACGAGGGGCGCGGCGGCGACGACCGGCTCGACGTCTACGTGCGCGTCATCGACGCCTTCGGCTACACCTACTACGAGCCCCTGCCGGCCGGCGGCGACCCGCACACCTCCCACCTCGAGCTGTCCAACTCGCTCGCCGGCATGGGGCCGGTCACGGTGCGCTCGATCGCGGCGCACGAGCTCCACAACGCGCTGCAGGCGGCGTTGACCACTGCGCTCGAGCCGTGGATCTTCGAGGCGACCGCCACCTGGGCCCAGTACCTCGTCTACTCGGGCGACTGGCTCCTCGACATCGCCCGCGACACGCTGTGGACGCTCCGGCTGCAGGGCGCGGCGCGCGCCTTCGACGACACCGGCGCGCGCTTCGACTACGCGGGCATGATCTGGATCAAGTTCCTCCTCGAGCAGGGGGGCTTCCCGCGGCGGACGGTCCTGGATCTGTGGCAGGCCCTGGCGGCCGAGAACGACTGGGTGCGGGGTCACGAGCGGGCACTGCCGGCCCTGGGCTTCGCCTTGCTGCCGGAGGCGGTGGAGACCTTCGCCGAGTGGAACCTCTTCGCCTGCCACCGCGCCGACGGGCACCACTACACCGACGCGGCGGGCCCGGC
>JACRCY010000361.1 GCA_016218785.1 Deltaproteobacteria bacterium | reverse complement strand
CGAGCCGCAGATGGGGCGCCGGCTCGCCCGCATGATCGAGCGTGTGCGGCGCGGGCGCCGGGGCCGAGCGGTGCTCGACGGTGAGCATGAGGTGACGGTCCCGGCGCCGCAGGTAGAGGTTGCTGTCGCCCCAGGCGTGCAGGTCGCCGGAGCCACGCAGCGACTGGCCGTCCTGGCCGCGCGGCGCGGCGTTCTTGCGCAGGTGGTGGACCAGGACGATCGCCAAGTGGTACTCGCGCTGGATCGCCCGCAGCTCGCCGAGCAGTGCGGACACCTCGCCCGCCGAGTTTTCGTCGAGGCGGTGCAGGCGCACGAGCGGGTCGAGGACGAGCAGCCGCGGATGGTGTTCGGCCAGGGTGAGCCGCAGGCGTTCGCGATCGCGGTCGGTGTCCAGGCGCAGCGAGGGCACGACGATCAGGCGGAGATCGACTTGGTCGAGTTGCAGGCCGCGCGCGAGTGCGATGCCCGCGAGGCGGGCGCGGAGTTGGGCCGGCGCATCCTCAGCGCCGTAGAGCAGGACCACGCCGGGGGTGGGCACGGGGAAACGGCCCAGCGCCGGCAAGCCCGAGCCGACGGAGACGGCCAGGTCGAGTGCGAGCCAGGTCTTGCAGCACTTCGGCGCGCCGCCGACGATGCCGACCGCCTCATCGGTCCACAGGTCCTCGACCAGCCACGCCGGGCGGCCTTCCTCGGCCGGGATCGCGGCTGCGGGGACTACCGGCAGCGGTTCACTTGCCATGACGTCGCTCCTTCTGCGTCTGCTCCGCCTCGCGCTTGCGATAGCTTTCGCCCTCGATGGCGAGGATCTCGGCGCGGTGGGTGAGGCGGTCGATGAGCGCCGTGGCGCAGGCGGCGTTGGGGAAGACGGTGTGCCACTCGGCAAAGGCCAGGTTCGTGGTGACGATCGTGCTGCGGCGTTCATGCCGGCGGGTGAGGATCTGGAAGATGAGATCGGCGGCGTGGTTGTCGTAGGAGAGGTAGCCGACCTCGTCCACCACGAGCACCGCCGGCTGGGCGTAGTGCGCCAGCCGGCGGTCCAATGCCCGGCCTCCCTCCTGCTTGCCCAGGTCGAGCAAGAGGTCGGAGGCGGTGACGAAGAGCGCGGTGTGGCCGGCCAGCACCGCGGCGTGCGCCGCGTTCTTGGCGATCATCGTCTTGCCCAGCCCCGGCGAGGCGACCAGCACGACGTTCTCCGGGCGCTCCAGGAAGGACAGGGACAGGACGCGGTCCACGGCCTCGCGGTCGATCGCCTTGGGCCAGTTCCAGTCGAAGTCGGCCATCGGCTTGAAGCGGCCGAGGTGCGAGCGCGCCCTGCGCCGCTGGACACCGCGGCGCGAGCGGTCTTCCGCCTCGGCACGAGCGAGTTGTTCGAGGATCTGCGCCACGGACCAACGGTTGCGCGTGGCCCGCGAGATGAAGTCCGCCAGATCCTCGGCCGTGCGCAGCAGGCCCAGGGTCCGCAGGGCGTCAGCGAGATCCTTCGTCTTCGTTGTCGTTGTCGTTCGGCTTCCCAAGGGCATCGTAATCCTCCAATCGGTGCGGGGTGACGCGCAGGTCACGCACCCGCGGATCGTCGGGCAGGTCCACGCGGACAGGCGGCGGAAGTCCCCGCGCCCGGCGCCGCTGTTCCAGGATGTGGGCGACGCAGCCCGCGCCCCACGCCTGGCGCGCGATGGCCAAGCGCACGGCGGCGACCAGTTCCTCGGCGCCGTACTCGTCGAGCAGGCGCAAGAGGCGGACGGTGTGGTGGCCCAGGCTCTCACCACGTGCGGCAAGCGCTTCGAAGATGCGGTCGGTCTCGGGTACCGCCGTGCGCAGCCGATCGCGCGCATTGAGCGGCTGGGCGTTGCGCTTGGCCGCGACCAGCGCCTCGATGTGCGCCGGATCCTCGATCACCTGCTGGGTGTCGTAGGAGCGGGCGTGGTTGGCCAGCTCGCGATCCCCGGACAGGACGCGCACCCGGCTCGGGCTGGCGACCAGCGTGAGCGGCTTGCGGACGTGCTCGTGCGGGATGCTGTACATGTTGCGATCGAAGCGCACGTACGGCGTCTTCCCCGACGACACGACCCGGACCGTGTCGCACTCGAAGGGGTGAGCTGGCAGCGGCAAGAGCCGCGGACGCTCCCGCTCCAGCGCCTCGCCGACGGTCAGCGTCGGGTCGCCGGGCACCTTGCGCGCATGGGCCACCTCGTCCCGCCAGCGCCGGAACTGGGCGTTGAGATCGTCGAGATCCCGGAAGCTGCGCGCGGCGAAGAACGAGGTACGCAGGTAGCGGATCATCCGCTCCACGCGCCCCTTTTCATTCCCCCGCGCCGGCCGGCACGGCCGTGGCGCGAAGTGGTAGTGCCCGCACAGCTCGAGCAGCCGCGGATGGAAGTGGATCGCCTCGCCCCGGCGCTCCAGCACCGCCGACTTCAGGTTGTCGTACAACACCACCCGCGGGACGCCGGCGAAGTAGTCGAAGGCCTGGGCGTGGCCGCGCAGGAAGCTCTCCAGGGTCTGGTCCACCGTGAACAGGCCATCGATCCCGCGGCACCAGGACAGCACCATCACGAAGCCGGAAAGCGGGCGCCGG
>JACRCY010000370.1 GCA_016218785.1 Deltaproteobacteria bacterium | reverse complement strand
CGGAGGCGGCACAATGCTGACGCACGAGAGACCACCGGTAAGCCGTGTGCGGGAAATCCGCATGCACGGTTTGAAAGGGGGTCTTGCTGTCTACCCTCTCGCCCTCGGGGCGAAGGAAGGATAGAAGGATCTACCAATGGCGTCGCGTCCCCCGGCCGCCGCCGTAGAGGCGTTCCACCTGGTCTTCCTCCGGGTGCTGGAGACCCGCCTCGACCGCGCCGGCTGGGTGGTCAAGGGCGGCGTCAACCTCCGCCTCTGGTTCGGCAGCCCGCGCTGCTCCGAGGACCTGGACCTCGACGCGCTCAGCGGGGAGCCGCATCAGCTGCGAGAGGTGATCGACAAGCTGGTCGTGGCCTCGACCTTCACGACGCTGCTGCGGGCGCAGGGGCTGACGCTCGCCCGGGTCACGAGGCCGAAGCAGACCGAGACCACCCAACGCTGGAAGCTCGAGCTCCAGCCGGCCGGCGGGCTGACGGCGCTCCACACGAAGGTCGAGTTCAGCCGGCGGGGGGCCCGCGACGACTACGTGCTGGAACCGGCGCTCGCCGCCATCGTCCGCCTCCACGGCGTGCCGGCCCCCACGGCGCACCACTACACCGCGCCGGCCGCGATCCGTCAGAAGATCGGAGCGCTGGCCGGCAGGGCGGAGCCACAGGCGCGGGACGTGTTCGACCTGGAGCACCTGCTGCGGACCACGGGCGCCGACCCGCGCCCACTCCCGCCGCCGCTGCTCGCGGTGCTCCCGACCGCGCTCGACCGCGTGGTGGAGATGCCCTTCGCGGCGTTCAAGGCGCAGGTGGTGCCCTTCCTGGCGACGGAGGATCAGGAGATCCACGGCACCCCCGATGCCTGGGAGCGGACCCGGGAGCTGGTCGTGGATCGACTGCTCGAGCTGCAGCGATGAGGTCGTCCCTCGCCTACGCTGACCTGCGGCGCTTCGGCCGGCCCGTCATCACGACCGAGGAGGCGTCGCTGCGGCTCCGCGCGACGCGTTCGGCCGCCTGTCGCACGCTCGGCCGGCTCGCGCAGGCTGGCCTGGTCACGCCGCTGCGCCGCGGCCTCTGGCTCCTCGTCGAGCGCGCCGACCCGCTGGCCCTCGTGGAGCACATCGCGGCACCATTCCCCGCCTACGTGTCGCTCCACTCGGCGCTCTACCTGCACGGCCTCGTTACCCAGGTACCGGGCGTGATCTTCGCGGTGTCGCTGGGGCCGACTCGGCGGGTGCGGACCTGCGTCGGCACCTACTCCCTGCACCGCGTGGCGCCCGACTTCTTCGGGGGCTACCGCGTGGCGCCGGACACGGGGGTGGCCCTGGCCACTCCGGAGAAGGCGCTCTGCGACGTCCTCTACCTGACCAACGCCCGCAGTCGGTTGTTCGCGCGCCTCCCCGAGGTGGAGCTGGCGTCACGCTTCAGCGGGCGGGCCGCGCGGCGCTGGATCCGCCGTTGCGGGTCGCGTGCCCGGCGCGCGATGATGGAGAGGCGGCTGGACGAGATCCTGGAGCTCAACCCGCGACGTTGAACGTCAGACGTTGCACGCTGCCGCGGCGTGGGACGGCGATGGGGCGAGGGCCGAAGGCCTAGTTCGAAGCGTTGATCTCGACCACGAGGTCGGACAGCTCGAAGGTGCCGGCCGGCCGCAGGACGGTGCCGCTGTGGCCGCCGCGCAGGGTGACGGACACGCCGCCGTCGCCCGCGGGGCCGACCTCGATCTGGAGGTCCACGGCGGTGATCTGCTGCGGCGCGAGCGGGAGCACGCGGCCCGCGGAGACGAGCGCCCACTCGAGCGTCACCGAGGCCGTCAGCGCGGCCACGGCCGCCGTGCCGTCCGCCGACCAGCTGGTCTCGGCGATGTCGGTGTCGACCGTGACGCGGAGGTCCGTCAGGTGCAGCCCGGCGGGCGGGAGGTCCTCGGCATCGATGACGATGTCGTCCAGCTCGAACTCGAGCTGCTCCAGCCTCAGGTCGCCGTCCGCGCCCGCGCGGAGCGCCAGGCTGCCGGCCGGCACGGGGAGCGCGATGCGGTGCGTGGCCGCGTCGGCGCCGTCGAGACGCCGGGCCGTGATCGCCAGGGCGCTGCCGGGCTGGCCGAGCGTAAACTCCACGGTCGCGCCGAGCAGCTCGCGCGTCGAGTGCTGGGGGTCGGGTGCAGGCTGCGAGTCACCGCACGCCGCTGCCAGGAGTACCAACACGCCTAGAGACGTACACGAGAGCATCTTGGTCCACATGGTTCACCTCGTACTTACATGTCGGCTCTGACCCTTCGCTACGCCGTTTGGCGCGGCGTGTCAAGCGCCAAATGAGGACTTGCGGGCTCAGGGCCGGCCCCCGGCCAGGCACCATGCCCCCCGCGTCGCAGGGCCGACGACCGTTTGGCACTCAGGCTGGCCCTCGAGCGATTGGTGCTTGACTGGCGCCGCCGTGTGTTATAGTGGCGTGCCTCTTGGTGTAGGGATTGGTGTCAGGGTGGGCCCAGGATAGGGAAAGGTCCGACGGGGCCGGACCTGAACCAGTGGTCGGTCGGGGAACCGATGAAGAAGATCATCGTCAAGGGTGCCCGGGAGCACAACCTCAAGAACATCGACGTCGAGATCCCCCGCGGCAAGCTCGTGGTCCTGACCGGGCTCTCGGGCTCGGGCAAGTCGTCGCTCGCGTTCGACACCATCTACGCCGAGGGGCAGCGACGCTACGTCGAGTCGCTCTCCGCCTACGCGCGGCAGTTCCTCGAGCAGATGGCCAAGCCGGACGTGGACTCCATCGAGGGGCTCTCGCCGGCCATCTCCATCGAGCAGAAGACGACGTCGCGGAACCCGCGCTCGACGGTCGGCACGGTCACCGAGGTCTACGACTACCTCCGCCTCCTCTACGCCCGCATCGGCCGCGTCCACTGCTACAACTGCGGCCGACGCATCGCGTCGCAGACCGTGGAGCAGATGGTCGAGCAGATCCTGGCGCTCCCCGAGGGCACCCGCTTCTCGGTGCTCGCGCCCGTGGTGCGCGACCGCAAGGGCGAGTACCGCAAGGAGCTGGAGAAGCTCCGCCGCGACGGGTTCGTGCGCGCCAACATCGACGGCGAGCTGGTCGACCTCGCCGAGCCCCCCAAGCTCGACCCCCACAAGCACCACACCATCGAGGTCTACGTCGACCGCCTGGTGCTGAAAGCCGACCTGCGGCAGCGCCTCACCGACTCGGTCGAGCTGTGCTGCAAGCTCGCCGAGGGGCTGGTGAAGATCTCGCCGCTCGAGGGCGAGGACATCCTCTTCTCGGAGAAGTTCGCCTGCATCGAGTGCGGCATCTCGTACCCCGAGATCACGCCGCGCTTCTTCTCGTTCAACAACCCCAGCGGGGCGTGCCCCTCGTGCGACGGCGTGGGCGCGCGGCTCTTCTTCGACCCCGACCTCATCGTCCCCGACCCGGAGCTCTCCTTGCGCGAGGGGGCCATCGAGCCGTGGGAGCGGCGCAACTCGCCGTTCTTCCAGCAGATCCTCGACGCCGTCGCCGCTAAGTTCTCAATCGACCTCTACACCCCCTGGTACAAGCTCCCCGAGGAGCACCGCGAGATCATCCTGCACGGCGCCGCCGGGCACGAGTGCGACTTCCGCTTCGAGAAGAACGGCCGCGCGCACAGCTTCCGGCGGGACTTCGAGGGGGTCATCGCCAACCTCGAGCGCCGCCTCTCCGACTACGAGCGTCGGCGCCGCGAGGAAGGGAACATCTCCGTCGAGAGCTTCGAGGCCGCCTACGAGGAGTTCCACCGCTACATGAACAAGTCGCCGTGCGACGAGTGCGGCGGCACGCGGCTGCGCAAGGAGGCGCGCCACATCAAGGTGGGCGAGCGGTCCATCTGCGAGGTGACGGCGCTCCCGATCCGCGACGCGCACGAGTTCATCAAGGGGCTGTCGCTCACCCAGCGCGAGCGCGCCATCGGCAACCGCATCCTCCGCGAGCTGCAGGACCGGCTCCAGTTCCTGCGCTCCGTCGGGCTCGACTACCTCACGCTCGACCGGCCCGCGGCCACGCTCTCCGGCGGCGAGGGGCAGCGCATCCGGCTGGCCACCCAGATCGGCAGCTCGCTCACGGGTGTGATCTACATCCTCGACGAGCCGTCGATCGGCCTCCACCAGCGCGACAACGCGCAGCTCCTCGAGACGCTCGGGCGCCTGCGCGACCTCGGCAACACCGTGCTGGTGGTCGAGCACGACGAGGAGACGATCCGGGCCGCCGACCACGTCATCGACATGGGCCCGCGCGCCGGCGTCCTCGGCGGCCGCATCATCGCCGCGGGCACGCCCGAGGACATCGCCACGTCGACGGCGTCGATCACCGGCGCGTACCTCTCCGGGCGCCGCTCCATCGCCGTGCCGGCCCAGCGCCGGCCCCTGAAGAACCAGTGGCTCACCATCAAGGGGGCCAAGGCCAACAACCTGAAGGACCTGACGGTCCGCATCCCCCTGGGGGTCCTGGTGGCGGTCACCGGTGTGTCGGGGTCGGGGAAGTCGACGCTGATCATCGACACCCTGCTCCGCGCGCTGCAGGCGCACCTCTACAAGACGAAGACCACCCCGGGCCCCTACGACTCGATCGAGGGGCTGCACTTCGTCGACAAGGTCATCGACATCGACCAGTCGCCCATCGGCCGCACGCCGCGCTCCAACCCGGCCACCTACACCGGCGTCTTCACGCACATCCGCGACCTCTTCGCGCAATTGCCCGACTCCAAGGCGCGCGGCTACAAGCCGGGGCGCTACTCGTTCAACGTGAAGGGGGGGCGCTGCGAGGCGTGCCAGGGGGACGGCATCCTGCGGATCGAGATGCACTTCCTCCCCGACCTCTACGTCGAGTGCGAGGACTGCCGCGGCCGCCGCTACAACCGCGAGACCCTCGAGGTGCGCTACAAGGGGATGAACATCGCCGACGTGCTCGACATGACGGTCGCCCAGGCGTGCGACTTCCTCGAGCACATCCCGAAGGTGCGGCAGAAGCTCGAGACGCTGCGCGACGTGGGGCTCGGCTACCTGACGCTCGGGCAGCCCGCCACCACGCTCTCCGGCGGCGAGGCCCAGCGCGTCAAGCTCTCCAAGGAGCTGGCCAAGAAGGGCACCGGGCGGACGCTCTACCTGCTCGACGAGCCGACCACGGGCCTCCACTTCGCCGACATCCAGCAGCTCCTCGACGTGCTCGGGCGACTCGTGGACGCCGGCAATACCGTGATCGTCATCGAGCACAACCTCGACGTCACCAAGACCGCGGACTGGGTCATCGACCTCGGCCCCGAGGGGGGCGACGGCGGCGGCGAGGTGGTGGCGCAGGGGACGCCGGAGGACGTGGCGCGCGCCAACGGCTCGCACACGGGCGCCTATCTGCGGCGCACGCTGGTGGACAGCCGCAAGGTGAAGGCCGAAGCCCGGCGGGGCTGAGGCCGCGCGATCGTAGCGGCAATCACACTTGCCCGCACGCTGCTTCGGGCGCTCCCCTGCCGCACAGTCCAAAGTGGTGGTCCGGCGAACCTATGGGTGACAAATGGTTCGCTGACATACCGTATTGCAAGGTTTCGAAACATCTGGTACTGTCGAGTCCGTTCGCCGCGCGAGGCGGGGCCGCGCGGGAAGACTCGCAGCGCCGTCCCGAGGAGGATGATCGTGCAGGAGGACCAGCGCGCTCTCTGGTACCTGAAGAAGATCCCGCTGTTTCAGGACCTCGGGCCGGAAGCCATGAGCCGCCTGGCCGAGACGGTGCAGATCGCCGAGATCCGCCGCCGCCAGGTCATCTACCTCCCGGGCGACCCGGGGCGCACCGTCTACTTCGTCAACGGCGGCCGCGTGAAGATCTCGAAGGTGACGCGCGACGGCAAGGAGCTGACCCTGGCCTACCGCGGCCCCGGCGAGCTGTTCGGCGAGATCGCGCTCGTCGAGGGCGGGCCGCGCGAGGAGATGGCCGAGGCCATGGAGAACGCGCTCCTGACGGAGATGGAGCGCGGCGACTTCGAGCGCCTCATCCAGACCCAGCCGCTGCTCGGCCTGCGCCTGGCGCGCCTCCTGACCCAGCGTCGCCGTGACATCGAGAACAAGATCGAGAACCTCGTCTTCAAGGACGTCAACTCGAAGCTCGCGGAGCTGCTCATCCGGCTCGCGAACGACTTCGGCGTGGACGACGCCCGCGGCACCCTGGTGGCCCTGAAGATCACGCACCAGGAGATGGCCAACCTCATCGGGTCGACCCGCGAGACCGTGAGCCTGACGCTGTCGCAGTTCACGCGGACGGGCCTCATCCGGACCGACGGCCGCAAGGTGATCGTCGCGGACCGCGAGGGGCTCAAGGCCCTGGCGTAGGCGCGCGGGGATGACCTCGCGTTCGCGGTTGATCTCCTCGGCCAGCTGATAGACGCGGGACTTGGGCAGGTCGCCGATGACGGCCAGGCTG
>JACRCY010000040.1 GCA_016218785.1 Deltaproteobacteria bacterium | reverse complement strand
GGCGTCGCAGCCGGAGGTCGTGGCGCCGGTGGCCACGCAGCCGGCCGAGGAGAGGCCGCGCCCGCGCCGTGCACCGTGGTACACGGACGTGCTCGGCGACTCGTTGACGGGCGGCGGGCTCGCGGTGGCCATCGTCGGCGCTGCCGTCTGGGGCGTCGGCCGCGACTCGGCCAGGAAGGCGAACTCGGCGAGCACCTACGATGCCTGGGTCTCGCATTCCGACGGCGCCGTGGCCATGCAGCGTGCCGGCGTCGCGCTCCTGTCCGTGGGCGGCGCGCTGATCGTGGCGGGCGTGGTGCGCTACGTGCTGCGGCCCGCACGACGGCTGGAGCGTCCCGTCGTCACGGCGGGGCCCACGCCGGGCGGCGGCGCCCTGCTCCTCGCCGGGCGCTTCTAGCCGCCCCACCCGGAGGCCATGACATGACCCGACCGCTGGTGCCTCACGCGTTCGCGCTGTTCGCGCTCCTCGCCGTCGAGGCGGGTTGCCACCACGAGTACTCCGTGGCCACGCCGCTGGGCCAGGCCGGGACCGTGACCTGTTTGCCGGGGATGCCGTGCAACTGCGGCCCGAACAAGCTGTGCACGCTGAACTGCATCGGCGACGGCTGCGACCTCGACTGCGGCGCGGACACCATGTGCACGGCGAGCTGCGCCGCCGGCAAGTGCCGGATGACCTGCGGCGCCGGCAGCATGTGCACGCTGAACTGCCAGGGGGGCAAGTGCGACTCGACCTGCGCGTCGAAGAGCCTCTGCACGACCAACTGCCTGCAGGCCGGCTGCGACACCCGGTGCCAGGCCGGCGGCCGCTGCACGCACAACTGCCGTCGGGGAGACCTCACCTCCACCTGCGACGAGGGCAGCCGCTGCGCCCTCAACTGCGAGCGGTCGCGGACCTGCGACTGCAACGGCCCGGGCTGCCCCAAGGTGCCGGCCCCCGCCGCGCCCGAGTGAGACTCCCCTGGCGCTCAGCGGCGGCCGGATCGCGCCAGGATCGCCTCGGCCGCGCGCACCCCGTCGATGGCGGAGCTGACGATGCCGCCAGCGTGGCCCGAGCCCTCCCCCGCGGGGTAGAGGCCCGGGTGGCTCGGTGACTCGAGCGTCTCGGTGTGACGCTCCACGCGCACGGGCGCGGAGGTGCGCGTCTCCACGCCCACGAGCAGCGCGTCGCGGCCCAGGAACCCGTGCAGGCGCCGCCCGACGGCGCGCAGCCCCTCGCGCAGGGCGACCGTGACGAAGGGCGGCAACGCGTCCGCGAGGTCGGCGGGCCGGACGCCGGGCCGGTAGCTCGTGGCGGGCAGGTCGGCGCTCGCGCGGCCCGCGACGAAGTCCACGGCCCGCTGCGCCGGCGCCCGGTGCCCCCCGCCGCCGAGAGCGAAGGCGGCCCGCTCGACCGATCGCTGCAGCTCGATGCCCCGCAGCGGCTCGCCGCCGAAGTCGGCAGGCTGAACGGTCACCACCATGGCGGCGTTGGCGAGCGGGGAGTCGCGCTTGCTGAGGCTCATGCCGTTCGTGCACAGGGCGTCGGGCTCGGTCGACGACGGCACGATCCAGCCGCCCGGGCACATGCAGAACGAGTAGACGCCGCGGCCCGCGGCCCGGGCGGTCGCCTCGTAGAAGGCCGGCGGCAGCCCGGCACGCCCCCGGCGCCCGTACTGCATCTCGTCCACGAGCGGCTGGGGGTGCTCGATGCGCGCACCCATGGCGAAGCCCTTGGCGGCGAGCTTGACGCCGCGCCGCGCGAGCACCTCGTAGAGGGGCCGTGCGCTGTGGCCGCCCGCGAGCACCACCGCGTCGCCGGCGACGACCGCGCCCGACGCGAGCCGCACGCCCACCACGCGGCCGGCGTCCACCTCCAGGTCCACGACCGGATCGGACCACCGGTACTCGCAGCCAGCCGTCTCGAGGTGCGCGCGGAGCGCGAGGAGCACGCGGGGCAGACGGTTCGAGCCGACGTGGGGCCGCGAGTCGACGAGGATGTCGGGGTCGGCGCCGAAGCGCACCAGCGCCCCGAGCACCGCGGCCACCGCCGCGCGGTCCTTCGTGCGCGTGTGGAGCTTGCCATCCGAGAAGGTCCCGGCGCCGCCCTCGCCGAAGCAGTAGTTGGAGGCCGGGTCGAGCCGCCCGGCGCGCAGGAGCGCGGCCACGTCGCGGCGCCGCGCGGGCACGGGCCGCCCCAGCTCCACGAGCGTCGCGCGCGCCCCCGCCCCGGCGAGGCGGAGCGCCGCGAACGTGCCCGCCGGGCCCGTGCCCACGATCACCACGCGCAGCTCGGGCCGCGGCGCCACGGCGGGCCACGTCGGGAGGGCCAGCGGCGGCAGCGGCTCGTCCGCGCAGCGCACCTGGAGCACGAACCCGAGGGGCCGGCCTTTGCGCGCGTCGAGGGAGCGGCGCAGCACCTGCACGTGGACGCGATCGGACGCGACGCGCAGCAGGGCCGCGGCGCGCTCCTCGAGCGCGCCCTCCGGGGTACCGGGCGGCATGAAGACGTCGAACCGTGCCTCCTTCACTCGTATCCTCGCCTGCACATTGTAGCGGGGCCCTGGTGCGTAGCACCCTTCGCACCCGCCTCCAGGCGATCCGACTGAGGCGCGTAGGGAGTTTCGCACATGGTTCGCTGGACTTTTTCACGCTCCTGTAATCATTGATGAAGCCAGATGGTCGCCGGCTGGCACGAAACGTGCTACAACCTGCGGCCGCCGCTCAAGGAGGACGGGGACGATGGGTATGTGTGAAAGCATCGAGCGCGAGGCCAGGAACTCACCGTTCACGCGCGACCGCGCCGGCCGCATCCTGGCCAAGACCATCTACCGCGAGCTGCGCCTGAACGGCTTCGACCACAAGCAGATCGTCAGCATCGCCGGAAACCTGATCAGCCAGGTCACCGAGGACATCCGCCCGGTCCGCTCGGCCGACGAGATCGACGACGTGACCGAGGCCTCGCTCCAGGCCGCCGCCCGCTAACCTCGCTTCCCCCACACGCCCTCCATACCCGTCGGGAGCCGGGCCTCGATTGGCCTTGACTCCCGAAAGGCCGATCGCTACCTTTCAACCCTCCCCGCGGGCCGCAAGGGAGCGCGCCGGAGGACCGGGGAGGCGTTTCAAGTCGCGGGCTTGCCAGAGGCCGCGACCGCGTGGAGGAGGAACATGCCAGTTCGCGTCGGTATCAACGGGTTTGGTCGCATCGGTCGGCAGATCCTCAAGTTCGACGCCAAGGCCGCCGGCATCGAGTGGGTCGCCATCAACGACATCACCGACATCAAGACGCTGACGCACCTGCTCAAGTACGACTCGGTGCACGGCCGCTTCAAGGGTGACGTCCAGGCCACCGACAAGGGCATCAAGGTCAACGGCCAGGAGATCGTGATCTACGCCGAGAAGGAGCCCGACAAGATCCCGTGGAAGAACCACGGCGTCGAGATCGTCATCGAGTCGACCGGCAAGTTCGTCGACCGCGCGGGCGCCAGCAAGCACATGGCGCAGGGCGTGAAGAAGGTCCTCATCAGCGCGCCGGCGAAGGAGGAGGACACCACCATCGCCTACGGCGTCAACAGCGACATCTACGACCCGGCCAAGCACCACCTCATCTCCGGCGCCTCCTGCACCACCAACTGCCTGGCGCCGGTGGCCAAGGTCCTGCACGACACCTTCGGCATCGTGCGCGGCCTGATGACGACCATCCACTCGTACACCAACGACCAGCGCCTGCTCGACCTGCCCCACAAGGACCTGCGCCGGGCGCGCGCCGCGGCCATGGCCATGATCCCGACGACCACCGGCGCCGCCAAGGCGGTGGCGAAGGTCCTGCCGGCGCTCAAGGGCAAGCTCGACGGCTACGCCCTGCGCGTGCCGACCCCGAACGTGTCGCTCGTCGACCTGAGCGTCGTGCTCGAGAAGAAGCCCGGCTCCAAGGACGCGATCAACGACGCGTTCAAGAAGGCTGCGGAAGGGCCGCTCCAGGGCATCCTCGCGGTCACCGACGAGCCGGTCGTGTCGATCGACTTCAACGGCGACACGCACTCCGCGACGGTGGACCTCGACTCGACCATGCTCATCGGCGACGACCTGGTGAAGGTCCTGGCCTGGTACGACAACGAGACCGGCTACACCAAGCGTCTGTTCGACCTCCTCGGCCTCGTCGTCAAGAAGGGCCTCTAGGCCAGGGCTTCGGCCGCGAAGCATTGCCACGGCGCGTCGCCGGAGGACTGCCATGGGTACGATCAAGAGCGTGAAGGAACTCCCCCTCGCGGGGAAGCGCGTCTTCATCCGCGTCGACTTCAACGTGCCCCTGACCCCCGCCAGGGGCGTGGCCGACGACACCCGCATCCGCGAGTCGCTCCCCACCATCAAGCACGCCCTGTCGCAGGGGGCGCGCCTGGTGCTCTGCTCCCACCTCGGGCGCCCGAAGGGGAAGCCCGAGGACAGGCAGAAGCTCTCCATGGAGCCGGTCGGCGCCCGCCTGGCCGAGCTGCTCGGCGGCTCCCACGAGGTGCTCCTCACCGACGAGCCCGTCGGCGACGGGGCGCGCAAGGTGGTCGCCGACCAGCGCGAGAACCAGATCGTCCTGCTCGAGAACGTCCGCTTCAACCCGGGCGAGGAGAAGAACGACGAGGCCTTCGCCAAGGCGCTGGCCGGGTACGCCGAGGTGTACGTCAACGACGCCTTCGGCACCGCGCACCGCGCGCACGCCTCCACCGTCGGCATGATCAAGCACTTCGCGCTGAAGGGCGCCGGCTTCCTCATGCTCCGCGAGGTCGAGTACCTCGGCAGGCTCCTCGGCAAGGTCGACCGGCCGTACCTGGCCGTGCTCGGCGGCGCCAAGGTGTCGGACAAGATCGCGGTGCTCGAGAACCTGGCCGGCCGCGTC
>JACRCY010000360.1 GCA_016218785.1 Deltaproteobacteria bacterium | reverse complement strand
TCCCGCAGGCACGTGGCCCCCTCGTCCGCCGTCTGCGCTCGCGGTGGCCTACTATCCCGCGATCATGCCCGCTCCCCGATCGCGGCCACTGGCCTACCAAACCGCGATTCGTGGCCTACCTCTACACCGCCGCTGACACCCGAGATCGTACGTGCCGGCCGCGGGCATCTGCACCGTCTGTCCCTGCGGCGTGGTGAAGGCCGCCACCTGGGGCATCTCCGCCTTGATCCGGAAGTCGCCGCCCGAGAGCGGCGCGACCTCGACCGTCATGCCGGCGGCCTCGTACGACCGCCGCATCTCCTCGACACACTCGTGATCCGTGGCCGGATCGCCCGTGCGGATCTCCTGTTCCATGGTACCCTTCCTCCGGCGCCCGCACCGAGGCGGCGCCCGATGATCGCGGAGACATGGCCCCCCGGTCAAGCGCCCCTGGCAGGGGGCAGGGAGAACACCGTTCCGGCCAGGCGGGTCAGTCGCCTCACCCCGGGGCGCCGTCAGCGCGCGAACGTGACGAAGCGTCTCGTTGCAGGGGGGATGGCTCCACCCCATGTCCGGCGGAAGGAGACACTTCGTCTCGTTGCCCTCGCTGGCCGGACGAGGAATGGGCCCCTTGACGCCCCACGTGGCCCGGTCGAGTGGCAGGCATTCCCGGACGACGAGTGGTAGGGCGCGACCGGACGGGCTGCCCAGGCGGCGGACGGAGCACCGGCACGAGGACGGGCGTCGCGCCGACGGGCGTCAGTGCGACTGGTGGACCGACAGCGTGCCCACGTAGGCGAAGCCGCCGAGGAACAGCGCGAGGAAGGGCATCGAGACCCAGTGGCCGCCCTGGGCGGCGATGACCATCGCCACCGCGAAGTAGGCCGCCAGGGACAGCTCGATGTAGGGGATGACGTCGCGCGCGGTGCGGTACTTCTTGGCGGCCCAGCTCTCGCCCTTGCCCGAGACGCCGTGCTTGGGGGTGCGCACGAACTCGGTCTCGTGGCCGAGGAGCGCCTCGAACACGGCGCGGGTCTGGTTGACGCACAGACCGATGCCCAGCGACAGCACCAGCGGCAGCCGCCGGATCGTGCGCCAGAGGCCCTTCTCCGGGTCGATCTCGCGCTCCGAGGCGATGTAGAAGGACGCGATGGAGACCGTCGTGCCGAAGAAGAGCGGCAGGTCGATCATCAGCACCTCGCGCCAGCCGTGCGTGGTGCGCACGATGAGGTTCGGCAGCAGCAGCAGCGAGAGCAGCAGCAGCAGCGGGTAGGCGAAGTTGTTGGTGAGGTGGAAGAAGGCCTCCACCTTCACCCGGAAGGGGACCTTGGCGCGGAAGATGGTCGGCAGCAGCTTGCGCGCCACCTGGATGGAGCCCTTGGCCCAGCGGAACTGCTGCGACTTGAAGGACCGCATCTCGACCGGCAGCTCCGCCGGCGCCACCACCTCGGGGAGGTAGACGAACCGCCACCCCTTGAGCTGGGCGCGGTACGAGAGGTCCATGTCCTCGGTGAGCGTGTCGTGCTGCCAGCCGCCGGCGTCCGCGATGGCGCTCCGGCGCCAGATGCCGGCGGTGCCGTTGAAGTTGAAGAAGCGGCCCGACCGGTTGCGGCCGGCGTGCTCCATGACGAAGTGCCCGTCGAGCATCAGGGCCTGCGCCTCGGTGAGGCCCGAGAACGCGCGGTTCACGTGCTCCCAGCGCACCTGCACCATGGCAACGCCCGGATCGGTGAAGAAGTGCACCGTCTTCTGCAGGATGTCGGGATTCGGCACGAAGTCGGCGTCGAAGATGAGCACGAACTCGCCCGTGGCCGTCTTGAGGCCGTTCTCGAGGGCGCCCGCCTTGAAGCCGGTGCGGTCGGTGCGGTGGACGTACTCGACGTCGAGACCACGCCCCCGGAGCTCCGCGACCTTCCTCTGGCAGATCTGCTGGGTCTCGTCGGTGGAGTCGTCGAGGACCTGGATCTGGAAGCGGTCGCGCGGGTAGTCGATCTCGGCCACGGCGTCGAGCAGGCGCTCGACCACGTACATCTCGTTGAACATCGGCAGCTGCACGGTCACCCGCGGCAGCTCCTCGAACGTCCCCGCGGGCTTGGGGGCCCGACTCCTGTGGCGGTAGTACAGGTACACCAGGATGCTCCGGTGGAACCCGTACATGGCGAGCACCAACAGGATGCCCAGGTAGACCCAGATCAGCGCGTTACTCATGGTACCCTCCCACGGTGGATGCTCCATCCCCCACCGGGACTCTTGGTGAGTTAGTGTAGGTCTTGGATCTCGAGAATTGTCATCGAAATGTAATCTTGTGTAATTCATTGCACTGGCACGCAGTTAGCCGCAGACCGGCCCGCCCGGCGCCCTTCTTGCCCAGGGAGCGCCCAAGGGAACCCAGTCCAGTTCTGGCTTCCCGGAAGTCTGAAGTTTTCTCTTGACGCGGAGTGACGCAGTGCGTAAAAGAGATGGTGTGACGCGCCGCGTTGACGCGCGGCGCGGCCTTGAGAGAAGGAGGGTACCATGGTGGCCGAGATCAGCGACCGCATCCGGGACAGGTTCCACACGGCGAAGAACCAGATCGAGGAGGTGCAGGACAAGGTCGTGCACTCCTTCACCGACGTTCGGGAGCAGGTCAGGGACCAGGTCAACGACGTCCCCAAGGAGCTGCGGGGCGCGTGGGCACGCGTGGTCGCCCGCCTGTGGTCGGCGCTCGACGTGCCGAGCCGGCGCGACTTCAACGCGCTCGTCCGGCGGGTCGATGCCCTCGACCGCAGGCTCGGCAAGGGCACGAAGAAGACGACCGCGAAGCGGAGCCGGAGCTAGCGCCCGGGATCTACATCCCGCACCGGGGCCAGGAGCGCCAGCCGGTGTGGACCAGGGCCAGCACGTCCATCGTGATGGCCACCGTGATGTGGATGAGGGCTCCGCACCAGATGCTACCGGTGCGGAGCGCCAGCGTGCCGAGCACGAGGCCCGCGACGATCGCGCCGGTCGTCTCGAGGAGCGGCTTGCCGTAGTGGATCATGCAGTACGGCACGATCATCACGAAGATGGCGTAGGCGCCCATCGTGCGTCGCAGCGACTGCAGGATGTAGCCGCGGAAGAAGAACTCCAGCGACACGAACTGGGCCGCGTAGAGGATCTCCCACGAGATGAAGTCGAAGGCGCTCCGCCCCGCGCACTTGTAGAACGGGTAGGTGTGCTGGAACGGGGCGGTGAACGACGCGAAGATCACGCCCGGCAGCACCACCAGGTAGAGCACCGCGTAGATCCACAGGTGCTTGAGCTGGCCCTTGAGGGCGACGCCGTAGTCGCGGATGCGCTCGCGCATCGCGACGATGGCGATGATGGGCATCACCACGTAGCCGACGACGCGCCACCCCGACCACCAGGCGAAGCTCCCGAGCGGGTAGTACTCGGAGCTGCGGAACGCGCGGAACGTCGCCTCGTACGTCTCGTGGTGGCCGAAGTACTGCTGCAGCGTGAGGCTGACGGCCACCACGACCATGGCCACGAGCGGGTGCCAGTCCCAGGCCGGGGCGGCGGGCCGGCCGAGCGCGGCCGCCGCCGCGAGCGACATGGGCTCGGCGGCGACCGCCGCGCCCGCCCCCGCGCGCTCCTTGTCCTTCTCCTTGCCCCTGCGGCGCTCCTTCTTGCGCTCGGCGCGGGCGGGCACGGCCGCCTCGCTCGCCACGGCGAAGGCCTCGTCGTTGATCACCTTCCAGTGGCGCTTGAGGTACCAGGAGACGACGGCGATGGCCCCGACCTCGAGGGTGACGCCGACGACGGTGAGGGTATCGGGGACCATGTCAGGCCCGGCTGCGGAGCCGCGCGGCGGCCAGCCGGATGCGCCGGCGACAGACCTCGCGGCCCAGCACGGCCATGGTGTCGAACAGCGGCGGGGCCGCCGTGCGCGCGGTCACCGCGAGGCGCAGCGGCGTGAACAGGTCCTTGGCCTTCCAGCCGAGCCTGTCGCACAGGGCGCGGCCCACCTGCTCGAGGCTCCGGGCGTCGAACGCCGGCCGCGGCGTGCCCGGCCCCGCCTCGTCGAACGCGTCGACGAAGGCGCCGAGCGCGTCGGCCACCTCGGCCGCCGTCCGTCCCCTCGGCACGAACTCCTGGTCCACCGGCGCGTAGTCGAGGTCGCCCGCGAAGAAGTACTCGGTGAGCGGCACGAACTCGTCGAGGCGCTTGATGCGCGGCTGCGCGAAGGGGACGAGCCGCGCGAAGTACTCGTCGCCGAGGCGCCAGGCGCGCAGCCGGGCGATGAGCTCCTCGGGCTTGAGGTCGCGGAGGTACTGGCCGTTCAGGTCGGTGAGCTTGGCGAGGTCGAAGACCGGTCCCCCGAGCGAGATGCGGTCCCAGGAGAAGGCCGCGATCATCTCCGCGAGGCCGAACTTGTCGCGGTCGGCCGAGAGCGACCACCCCATGGTGCCGAGGTAGTTGAGGAGCGCCTCGGGCAGGAAGCCCGCGTCGCGGTAGTAGTCCAGCGAGACGGGGTTCTTGCGCTTCGAGATCTTGCTCTTGTCGGCGTTCCGCAGGAGCGGCATGTGGATCCACACCGGCTCCGCCCAGCCGAAGGCGCGATAGAGCCCCACGTGCTTGGGGGTGGAGCTGATCCACTCCTCGGCGCGGATGACGTGCGACACCTCCATCAGGTGGTCGTCGACCACGTTGGCCAGGTGGTAGGTGGGGAAGCCGTCGCTCTTGAGCAGCACCTGGTCGTCGATCTGCGCGTTGTCGAAGCGCACCGTGCCGCGCAGCCGGTCCTCGAGCACGGTCTCGCCGCCGATGGGCATCTTGAGCCGCACGACGTGCGGCTCGCCGGCGGCGAGCCGGGGCTGTACCTCGTCCTTGGGCAGGCCGCGGCAGTTGCGGTCGTAGCCCGTGGCCCCCTTGGGGCCGCGCGCCTTGCGCACTTCGTCGAGGCGCGCCGGCGTGCAGAAGCAGCGGTAGGCCTCGCCCCGGTCGAGGAGGAGGTCGGCGTGGTGGCGGTAGAGCTCGGCGCGCTCCGACTGCCGGTACGGCCCGTGGGGGCCGCCGACGTCGGGCCCCTCGTCCCACGACAGCCCGAGCCAGCGCAGCGCCCGCAGAATGGCCGCCTCGCTCTCGAGGGTCGAGCGGGTCCGGTCGGTGTCCTCGAGGCGCAGGATGAACTTGCCGCCGTGCTTGCGGGCGAAGACGTAGTTGAAGAGCGCGACATACGCGGTGCCGACGTGCGGGTCGCCCGTCGGGCTGGGCGCGATGCGCACGCGGACTGGCCTCTCGGTCGCCATGGTGCGGCGATTGTACCGACGCGCGCCTCACCGTCAACGCGGCCGGCCGCGTCCGGGTATCCGGCCAGCGTCCGGCCATCCGGACAGCCGTCAGTCGAGAAGCCCTCGAGACCACGGTGCGGGCTGGTCGGCACGCGAATTGCTTGGCCTTCCGGTTCCGCTGCAGACCTGCAGCGAGGTGACGCTTGACTTGCCGGTCATACCTCACGGTAGTACCATTCCTACCTGGAGGTAGTACCATGTCGGTGCGCAAGCGCAGCTACTCTATCGATGAGCGGGCCGCCGCGTACCTCGACCACGCGGCCCGGCGGTCACGTCGCAGCGCCTCGTCGATTCTGAGCGAGCTCGTCACGGAGGCCGCGCGGCAGGAGGCGCGGGATCGAGCGCTCGAGGAGCTCGGGGCGGGCGTCGAGATCTCCGAGCACGAGATCCACCGCTGGCTCAAGAAGCTGGGCGCCGCATGAAGCGTAGGCGGGGATTGGAGAACGTCCCTCGCGCCACGCGCGGGGTGACCTTCGACACCGGGGTGCTCATCGCCTTGGAGCGGCGCCACGCCGGAGCCCTGGCGCTCCTCAAGGCCTGCCGCCTGTCGCGCGCGTCGATCACCATCCCGGCGACGGTCGTCGCTGAGTGGTGGCGGGGTGATCACCGCGCCCTGCTCGAGGCGGCGTCACTCGAGGCGCTGACGCCGGCCCTGGCAGAGCGGGCCGGCGAGCTCCTCGCACGCACCGGTGGCGACAACGCCATCGACGCGACCGTCATTGCGTCCGCAGCCCAACGTGGCGACATCGTCGTGACCGGGGACGGCGGCGACCTGCGTGCGCTCGCCCGCGGCGTCCCGAACGTCGAGGTGGCGGACCTGCGGTGAGTGCCCTCCCGTCATCGCCCCCCGTTTCGCTCGATCCGGTGTCCCCAGCTCGCCCGCCACGCCTCATTCACCACCGGCCGAGCCCCCCTTGTCGCAACCGCGGTCGCCGTGTCACGCTCGCACCATGCGGCGCTCGTTCGGCCTCCAGGGTGCGCTCGGCCTCCTCCTGCTCGTCGCGGCCTGTGGCGGCGGCACCGCCGGTGGCGCGGATGGGCCGGTCGACGCCGGCGCGCAGGCCGACGCGCCGCCGGGCCCCCCATCGGTGGAGGGCTTCCGCGCGGCCCTCGAGGGCGCGGGCTACGAGGTCGGCGACGGGCGCCTCGAGTTCGCCCAGATCGACTGCTGCGCCGCCGTCACCTGCTTCGGCAACAACCCGAGCAGCCCCTACGGCCAGTACCTGCTCCCCCGCGGCCCGGGCCAGCCGGTCGCCAACCCCTACGAGGACGCCGAGGGTCTCTCCAAGGTGTGGCGGCTGCGACCCGACGAGGCGGTGGTCTTCGTGGGCCCCACCCCGCCGCGCGCGGCCTACTTCGGCTGGACGGGCTACCAGTTCGACCGCTCCGCCGGCGCCGGGCAGGCCCGCGACATCCGCTTCGCCAGCCTCGGCGACACAGTCAACGTCGACACCATCGCCACCGCGGGCACACCCGCCGGCGCCGCCGGCGACCCGTTCGAGCAGCTCACGGTGATCATGCTCGTCGCCGACAGCCAGACCGAGGCGGAGGTGCACGCGGCGGCGGCGGCCGGCGGCTTCCCCCCCGCCTGGGTCAACACGCTCGTCATCCCCGCCGCCGACGTGAGCCTCGGGCTGGAGGACGAGGCCGACACGTTCGGCGTGCTCGTCCGCGCGGCGCTCTTCGAGGATCCGACGGCGAAGGAGGCCTACCTCGCGGCCCCGCCGGGGAACCTGTGGCGGATCAGCCCGGCGATGGCGCGGGCCGTTGCCCCGCTGCGCGAGCCCGCCTTGCGGCCGCGCGGCACCGGCGCCGCTGAGGACGCCGCCCTGGCCACGGCCCTGGACGAGCTGCACGACGCCATCCTCGCGGCCCACCCGGGGCTCAACGTGTACCAGCCGCCGGTCACCGACGTCACGCCGACGCCCGGGGAGTGCCTGACCGGCACCCGCAACTGCAACGGCGACAACAACGACACGGTCTACTTCACGAGCGGCCTGTTCCGCCTGGGCGAGACGGCCGACGACTTCGTCGTCGTCTACGGCGTCAACCACCAGGCCACCGGCAAGGCGACCTACTCGAACTTCGCGCTCTACGAGGTCCGGCGCCTCTTCGGCGTGGCCGCGGCGAGCAGCCGCGACTTCGCCGGCAGCGCGGCCGAGTACCTCCCCGGGCACCCGCTCGCCGACAGGCTGTACGCGTGGCGCCTGCGCCGCGACTGCACCGGCGACCCGGGCTGCCTGCCGATCGCGCTCGAGTGCCCGGGGCTTCCGGCCGACGAGCTCGGCGTCGTCGCCTTCCGCGCCTACCTCGAGCCCGGCACCGGCACGGGCCCGGCGCCGAGCGAGCTGATCCTCGATCGGGTGATCCGCTTCAAGCCGTGAGGCGGGGCGCGCGGGCGGCGGCGCCGGCGGGCAACGCTACTTCGTGTTCTTGCGCAGGCGCTCCATCATCTCGGGGAGGGAGCGCTGCTGCGCCTTCCTGCGGATCCAGGCGGGGATCCAGGCCTTGGGCTCGGCATGCACCTGGTATACCGCAAGCGTGCGCTTGGCGTCCCCCTTGTAGGGCGTGAGCACCCAGCTCCCGGAGTTCACCTTGTAGTCGCCGGAGATGAGCTTCCAGACGCGCGCATAGCGCGGTGCCGACTCGGTGTGCGTGACGTCGGTGGTCGCGGTCAGGTTCGAGTAGGGGGTCGGCATCTCGATGGTCACCTGGCACACGACCTTGTTCCCCTGCCGCGACAGCTCCTTGGACGCCTTGATGCGCGGCATGGTGCGGACGTAGTCGCCGCAGCGGCTGATGATGCCCCACACCTTCGCCGGCGCGGCCTCGATGACGGCCTTGCCGATGGTCTCGGGCGTGTCGCTCCCTTTCACGGCGCGGGTGGTGACCACGACTTCCCCCTTCGCCAGGCGGGCGTCCTCGTCCTCGGCGACCGCCGGGGCGGCCACGAGCGCGAGCCACGCCGCGAGGCAACGGGGCAGGGGTGTGCGGGCCACGTGCGTGCTCCTCACCTCGACCATAGCTCACCGCTGAACTGGAACGCCAGGATGGCGTACGGGATCCCCTGGCTCACCTCCTGGCCGGTGCGGTACCGATTGCGCACCCACCAGTTGGCGAGCGCGATGACCGTGGGCTGTTTGAAGTAGCGGCTGGGCGACGGGAAGACGTACGCCGCCAGCGGGCCGATCTTGTGGTTGGGCGTGTTGACGTTGCCGACCGCCGGGTCGAGCCAGGATTCGGGGTAGAGCGCGTGCACCACGGTGTAGCGAACGCCGAGCAGGAGGCGCGGCAGCGCGAAGACGATCAGGTGGGCGTGGTTCGCCACCAGCCAGCCGTTCCCGGGCACCAGCGTGTCGAAGAAGGCATCGTAGAAGACGCGGTCGCGGCCGCGGAGGCTCAAGCGGAAGTCGTGGATCTCGGTCTCGTTGAGGAAGGCGACCGGCCCCACCTTCATGCGCAGCGTCACCTGGAGCCAGAGCTGGTGACCGCGGCCGGCGTACTTCAGCCCGAGGTCGGCGCGCCGGGCGGCCGTGCCGTCGTCGTACGCGGAGTAGGGGCTGGCGTAGGACTGGAGCATGTTCGCGGTGCCGAAGTAGTCGCGGTGCTCGTAGTGGGCGCGCAGGGTCAGCACCGCCAGGGGCTGCACCTCGACGAGGGCGCCGATGCGCGTGAAGGCCGGGTTGATGCGGAGCACCTGCCGCGCACCGACGAACGTGTCGCGCAGGATCCGCTTCTCGCTCGTGAGGAGTCGGACGCGGTAGCCGGTGAGGAGGTCGGTCTGCAGGCCCAAGGGGTTGTACTGCCCCGCCGTGAGGCTGGAGAAGACGAGGCGGTGACGCGCCCCCGTCTCCGGGTCGTCCACGAAGGCGCCCGCGGGCGCCGCGCTGGCCAGGAGCACGCCGCTGAGCAGCGCCCGGGCGAGCGGAGGGAGGCGGCGGGCGCGGAAGGGCATCGATCATCCCAGCGTACCACGGCCGCGGCCGGTGCCGGCGCCGGCGCGCGCAGCGCTTGAACGCCCCCTCCCCTGTTGCTAGGTTTCCCTTCGCGAAGAGGAGCGTCATGACCACCGAGCGCGATACCGGCACGACCGGGACGGAGGGCGCTGCGGCCCAGGCCGGGGAGCAGGTCAACTTCATCGAGGAGATCATCAAGGCCGACATCGCCGCGGCCAAGCACGCCGGCCGCGTGCAGACGCGCTTCCCGCCGGAGCCCAACGGCTACCTCCACATCGGCCACGCCAAGGCGATCCACGTCGACTTCGGCCTGGCGAAGAAACACGGCGGCGCCTGCAACCTGCGCTTCGACGACACGAACCCGACCAAGGAGGACGTCGAGTACGTCGACTCCATCCGCGACACGGTGCAGTGGCTGGGGTTCCAGTGGGCCGGGGAGTTCTACGCCTCCGACTACTTCCAGACGCTCTACGACTATGCCGAGTACCTGATCCAGCAGGGGAAGGCCTACGTCTGCGACCTCACCGACGACGAGGCCTCCGAGTACCGCGGCAACTTCTACCAGCCCGGGAAGGAGAGCCCCTTCCGCAACCGCTCCGCGGCGGAGAACCTCGACCTCTTCCGGCGCATGAAGGCGGGCGAGTTCCCGGACGGGGCGCGCGTGCTGCGGGCGCGGATCGACGTGCAGCACCCGAACCTCAACATGCGGGACCCGATCATGTTCCGCATCCGCAAGGTGCCGCACCACCGCACCGGCGACGCCTGGTGCATCTACCCGATGTACGACTACGCGCACTGCGTGTCGGACGCCATCGAGAAGATCACCCACTCGATCTGCACGCTGGAGTTCGAGGACCACCGGCCGCTCTACGACTGGTTCCTGGAGCAGGACGTGGAGGGGAACTTCTTCGCGCGGCCGCTGCCGCGGCAGATCGAGTTCGCGCGCCTGAACCTGACCTACACCCTCATGAGCAAGCGGAGGCTGCTGCAGCTGGTCGAGGAGCAGCGGGTGTCGGGCTGGGACGACCCGCGCATGCCCACGCTGGTCGGCCTGCGGCGCCGCGGCTACACCCCCGAGTCGCTCAAGGCCTTCTGCGGGCGCATCGGCGTGGCCAAGCGCGACAGCATCGTGGACGTGGCGCTTCTCGAGACCGCCATCCGCGAGGACCTGGAGAAGCGGGCGCCGCGCACCCTGGCGGTGCTGCGGCCCCTCAAGCTCGTGATCGAGAACTACCCCGAGGGGCAGGTCGACTGGCTGGAGGTCCCCAACCACCCGGACGACCCCTCGTTCGGCACGCGCAGGGTGCCGTTCGGCCGCGAGCTCTTCATCGAGCGCGACGACTTCCGCGAGGCGGCGCCGAAGAAGTGGTTCCGCCTGGCGCCGGGGGCCGAGGTGCGCCTGCGCTACGCGTGCCTGGTGCGTTGCACCGGCGTGATCAAGGACTCCGGCGGGGAGATCGCCGAGCTGCGCTGCACGTGGGATCCGGCGTCGCGGGGCGGCAACGCGCCCGACGGCCGCAAGGTCAAGGGCACGATGCACTGGGTCGCGGCGGCGCACGCGGTGCCCGCCGAGGTGCGGCTCTACGAGCGCCTCTTCACCAAGGAGAACCCCACCGAGGGGGGCGAGGACTTCCGCAGCTGCCTCGACCCGAACTCCCTCGAGGTGCTCCGCGGGTGCCGGGTGGAGCCGGGGTTGGCCGCGGCGAAGGCGCTCGACCGGTTCCAGTTCGAGCGGCTGGGGTACTTCTGCTGCGACCCGGACAGCACGCCGGCGGCGCCGGTCTTCAACCGCACCGTGTCGCTGCGCGACACGTGGGCGAAGATCGAGGCGCAGCTGAAGGCCGGCTAGGCACTGGCCAACAAGCGGCCCCGGAGGTATGTTCATGGTGATGAACGCGCTCAAGGCCCGGGTGCAGAACGGCCGCCTGGTGATGGACGTGCCGACCGAGTTCCCGGAGGGTACGGAGTTCGACCTCGTCATCGCCGACGAGGACGACGAGCTCGACCCCGACGAGCGCGCGGCCCTGGATGCCTCGCTCGAGAAAGGGCGGCAGCAGGCCGAGGCCGGCCGGACGCTGTCGGCCCGGGAGGTCCTGGAGGAGCTGAAGGCGCGGCGGTGATGGCCGAGGTCAGGTTCGCCCCTGAGGCCGTCGCACGCATCGCCGAGATCTCGTGGTGGTGGCGGACGAACCGCCTCGGTGCGCCGGAGTTGTTCGACGAAGAGCTGGCCGCTGCCGTGGCGCTGCTCGCGGGGGCGCCCTCGGCTGGTCGGCGAGTCGTACGACGGAACCTGCCGGGGCTTCGCCGTCTACTGCTGCCGGGAACCCGGCAGCACGTGTACTATCTGGAAGACGTCAGCGCCGGACAGGTCGTGGTGATATCCGTCTGGAGCGCGATGCGGCGACGGGGTCCGAGGCTGCGGGTCCCGTGATCGGCCATGAGGTGCACATGACGGAGATGGTGGTGGTCGCAGCGGAGGTCGCGGAGGCGCTCGCGGCGGGCGGGCCCGTGGTCGCGCTGGAGACGACGCTCGTCGCGCACGGCCTCCCGCATCCCGACGGCGTCGAGGCCGCCTTCGACATCGAGAAGGAGGTGCGGCGCGGCGGGGCCGTACCCGCGACCATCGGCGTGCTGGACGGGCGCGTCAAGGTCGGCATGAACAACCTCGAGCTGGAGCGGCTCGCGACCTGCGGCGACGCCGCCAAGCTCAACCCGGGCAACCTGGCGGCGCGCCTGGCGACGGGCCGGCCCGGGGCGACGACCGTGGGCGCCACCATCTGGATGGCCGAGCGCGCGGGCATCCGCGTCATGGCCACTGGCGGCATCGGCGGGGTGCACCGCGGCGTCGCCGAGACGGGCGACGTCTCCCCCGACCTCCAGGCGCTCGCGCGCCACGCGGTGGCCGTGATCTGCGCCGGCGCCAAGGCGATCCTCGACCTGCCGCGCACGGTCGAGATGCTCGAGACGCTGGGGGTGCCCGTGCTCGGCCTCAAGACGGACGAGTTCCCGGCCTTCTACCGACGCCAGAGCGGCCTGCCCGTGGACGCGCGGTACGAGACCATCGCCGAGGTGGCGGCGGCAGTGGCCGTGCACGTGGCGCTGGGCGGCCGCGGCGTGCTCGTGACGAACCCCATCCCGGTGGCGGCCGAGCTGCCGGCGGACGTCTACGAGCCGGCCCTGTCGCGGGCGCTCTACGACGCGGGGCGCAGCGTCCACGGCCGGGAGGTGACGCCCTTCCTGCTGGAGCGGCTGCGCGTGCTCACCGGCGGCCGCTCGGTGACCGCGAACCTCGCGCTCCTGCTCCACAACGCCCGCGTGGGCGCCGAGTTGGCGGTGGCGCTCGCACGCCGCGCCCACGAATAGGCCTGGCTCCAGGGTCGCCATGGTCTGGATCGTCCTCCTCCCGTTGCGGCTCCTCGGGGTGGCGCTGGTCAACCTGCTGCTGCTGCCGCGCAACCTGCTCCGCGCCCTGCGGCGCCGGCCCGCGTGGGTCGCGGTGAAGCTCGCCGGTCCCCTGCTCGAGCGCCGCCCCAGGCGCAAGCTCCTCCGGCGGCCGAAAGGTGTGTCGCTGGAGGCGCTGGCCGACCTCGGCGAGGAAGTGCGACGCGACCCCCGCGTGCGGGGCGTGCTGCTGCTCATCGACGCGATCGACGCGGGATGGGCCCGGCTGGAGAGCCTGCGCGCGCAGATCGCGGCCTGGCGCGCCGCGGGCAAGCGCGTCGTCGCCCACCTGTCGTCGCCCGGCAACCGCGAGCTGTTCGTGGCCGCGGCCTGCGACGAGATCCTCTGCGACGAGAGCGGCTCGGTCGGGCTGACGGGGCTGGCGATCGAGGCGGGCTTCTACGGCGAAGCGCTCCGGCGCCTGGGGGTGGACGCCGAGGTCGAGGCGCAGGGCGAGTACAAGAGCTTCGGGGAGACCTTCACGCGGAGCGACATGTCGTCCGCCAACCGCGAGGCGACGGCGGCGATCCTCGATGGCGTGGATCGCGGCTTCCGCGACGCGCTGGCCGCGGGGCGCAGCGTCGACGCCACGCGGGTGCAGGCCCTGATCGACGGGGGACCCTACCTCCCCGAGGCCGCCAGGGAGGCTGGCCTCGTCGACGCGATCCTCTACCGCGACGAGGTGCCGAAGCGGCTCGAGACGGGCGAGTCGCGCATCGTGAAGCTCGGTGCGTACCTCGGCGGCCGCGTGAGATGGTTCTGGCCGGGCCTGCGGCGCCGGCGCGAGGTCGCCCTGCTCTCCCTCGACGGGATCATCGCGCCGGGCCGGGGGAGCAACCTGCTCGTCTCGGCGGTCGGTGCCGACGCAGCGTGCCGCACGCTGACGGCGCTGCGCAAGGACGACGGCGTGGCGGCGGTGGTGCTCCGTGTCGACTCGCGCGGCGGCTCGGCCGCGGCCTCCGACCGGATCTGGCGCGAGGTGCAACGCCTCGCCGAGAAAAAACCGGTGGTGGCACACCTAGGCGACGTGGCCGCGTCCGGCGGCTACTACGTGGTGGCGCCCTGCCACTGGATCGTGGCCCAGCCGTCCACCCTCACCGGCTCCATCGGCGTCATCGGCGGCAAGCTGGTCGTCGAGCGGCTGCTCGAGCGCCTGGGCATCGGCACGGAGCTGCTGGCGCGTGGCCAGGCCGCGGCCATGGCGAGCGCCCGGCGGCGCTACGACGAGGCCGGGCGCGAGAAGCTGCGCGCCGAGATCGTCGGCATGTACGCGCAGTTCGTCGCCAAGGTGATGGCGGGCCGGCATCTCGACGAGGCGCGCACGGACGCGGCCGCGCGGGGGCGCGTGTGGACCGGCGCGGACGCCAGGGAGCGCGGCCTCGTCGATCAGCTCGGCGGCCTCGCCGACGCCATCGCCGAGGCGGAGCGTCGCGCCCGGCGGCGGCCGGGCGAGGAGTTCCGCGTGGTGGACCACGCCCCCAAGCGCGAGGGCGGCCCCCTCGCCGGCCTCTTCGGCGACGCGCGCGCCCTCCACGATGCCCTCGCCACGCTCGACTCGCTGACGAGCGAGCGCGTGCTCGCGGTGGCGCTCAGGCTGCCCACGATCCGCTAGCGGCCGGAGCGGCGGCCGAGCGCCCCGGCGCGGGGTGGCCGGGCAGAGCGCGTGCGCGACTTCGCACGCTGGCTCACCGACTGAGCGTGCGATATCGCACGCAAGGTGTTGATATGATTCGTAATTTTGCTTGACGCCGTCGATGCCCGACTCCAGACTGCGCTCGAAGCGGCGACGCGGCAACGCGCCGACGCACGGACGTGGAGAACATGATGGAGACGCGGGCACGAATGGAGGCGCTGGCGCGGGAGCACCTCCCGGCGATCCTCCGGCTGATCGACGACGTGGTGGGCGCGAGCACGCCGGCCGGCTCGGGGCTGGCGGCGATGTGCCGCTACCAGCTCCAGACCGGCGGCAAGCGGCTCCGGGCCATGGCCCCGCTGCTCGTGGCCGAGGCGCTGGGCATTGCCCCCGCGCGGCTGGTTCCGTTCGGCGCCGCGTGCGAGGTGCTGCACAACGCGACGCTGGTGCACGACGACCTCCAGGACGGCGACGAGACCCGGCGCGGCGAGCCGACCGTGTGGAAGCGCTTCGGCGTGCCGCAGGCGATCAACCTGGGCGACGCGATGTTCTACTACGCGCTGCTCATGCTGCGGCGGCTCGACGTGCCGCTGGAGGTGCGCGAGCGCGCGGCCACCCGCCTCCTGACCGACACGCTCAAGGTCATCGACGGCCAGGAGCGCGAGTTCGCGCTGCGGCAGTCGGCGCGCCCCACCCTCGCCGAGTACCAGACGATGGTGGAGGGGAAGACGTCGGCGCTCTTCGCGCTGCCGCTCGCCGGCGCGGCCGACGTGTGCGGCGCCCCGCCGGCGCTGGTCGACGGGCTCGCGACCGCGGCCGGCCACCTCGGCGTGCTGTTCCAGGTCCAGGACGACCTGCTCGACCTCTGGGGCGAGAAGGGGCGCGGCCAGCGCGGCTCCGACATCGCCGAGGGGAAGCGGAGCTTCCTCGTGGTGCACGCCTTCACCCACGCCGCGCCCGGCGAGGCCGACTGGCTGCGCGGCGTGCTCGACCGGCCGCGCGAGCACACGACCTCCGCCGCCGTGGTGGCCGCCGCGGCGTTGCTGGTGCGCCCCGGGGCGCGGGACGCGGGGCTCCGCGAGCTGCGGCGGCGCGCCGCGCTCGCGGCCGCGGTCCCGGCCGTGGCCGACCACGCGGCGCTGCACGCGCTGGTCCGCGGACTGGCGACCGTCTTCTGCGCGCCCGTCGGGCACCTGGACCGCCAGCTGGAGACCGCCGCATGAGCCCCTTCGGCCTCGCCTCGCTCGCCTGGCCGCTCCTCGGCCCGCACCCGTCCCGGCTGCCGGCGTCGCCCGCCGACGCCTTCTGCCAGGCGATGCTGCCCCAGACGTCGCGCACCTTCGCGCTGTCCATCGAGGCCCTCCCCGACGACCTCGCGCGCGCGGTGCGCGTCGCCTACCTCATGTGCCGC
>JACRCY010000363.1 GCA_016218785.1 Deltaproteobacteria bacterium | reverse complement strand
TGATCCGGAGCCGTCGGTGGGGCGGCCGGGCGGGGCCCGGGCTGGTCGTCGGGCTGGCCACCGCGCTCCTGGGTCACGTGCTGGCCGGGACCGGCCTGCCGGGCTGCATGGCGGGCACGGTCACCACGGGGGACCGCCCCGACGGCGGAACGGACGCGGCCGTGAAGCCCGACGGCCCCAAGGGGTGCCAGACTTCGGCCGAGTGCGACGACGGCGATTCCTGCACCACCGACGAATGCGACCGGTGGACGGGGAAGTGCGTGCACCAGAGCGCCTGCTGCACGACGGCCGTCGACTGCGACGACGCCAAGGCCTGCACCGAGGACGTCTGCGAGGGCGGGGCCTGCAAGCACGCCCCGCGCCAGGGGTGCTGCGAGGGGGACGCCGACTGCGACGACGGCGACGCCTGCACCGAGGACACGTGCGTCACCACCACCCGCGCCTGCAGCCACCGCCGTCTGCCCGGGTGCTGCACCGCCGACGCCCAGTGCGACGACGGCAACCCCTGCACCCGCGACGCCTGCATCGGGCTCCAGTGCGGCCACGAGCCCGTCGCCGGCTGCTGCGCAGGCACGGCCGACTGCAACGACAGCGACCCCTGCACCACCGACGCCTGCGACACCACCCGCCACGAGTGCACCCACGCTGCGGTGGCGGGCTGCTGCCGCAACGCCGGCGAGTGCAACGACGGCAACACCTGCACGACCGACACCTGCAGCTCCGGCACCCACCAGTGCGCGCACTCCCCGGTGGCGGGCTGCTGCAACGCCAGCACCGAGTGCGACGACGGCGATGCCTGCACGACCGACGTCTGCACCGTGAGCCACACCTGCGTCCACTCGCCGGTGCCCGGCTGCTGCAACTCGGCCGCCGACTGCGACGACGGCAACACCTGCACCAACGACGCCTGCGACACCACGAACCACGTCTGCACCCACACCGGCGTGCCCGGCTGCTGCACCGCGAGCTCGCAGTGCGACGACGGCAACATCTGCAACGGCGCCGAGACCTGCGACGCCAGCCACACGTGCCAGCCGGGGACCACCCTCAACTGCAACGACGGCGACGCGTGCACCGTCGACACCTGCCACCCGCAGAACGGCTGCCAGCACACCGCGCTCGACTGCAACGACGGGAACGCCTGTACCACCGACGGGTGCGACCCGGCGAGCGGGTGCACCCACGCGACGATGAACTGCGACGACGCCGACATCTGCACCGTGGACGGGTGCGACTTCGGCACGGGGTGCACCCACACGCCGATCCCCAACTGCGCGTCTCGGGCGAACGACCTCTGCCCGAACGCCATCGACGTGAGCGGCCTGACCACGGTGCAGGGGTCGACGCTCGGCGCCCACCACGAGTCCGACCCGCCTTCAGCCTGCGTGAACGGCAGCACCTATGCCCTCGGCGCGCCGGACGTCTTCTACCAGCTCACGATCACCGAGCCGGAGTGGGTGGCCCTCGACCTGTTCGGCAGCGCCTTCGACACCGTGCTCTACGTGCTCGACGGGTGCGGCGGCAACGTGGTGCTCGGGGGAGCCGGCTGCAACGACGACTCCGGGTGTGCCGCGCCCGACTGGACGCGCTCGGCGCAGGCCCTGCTGCTCAACCCCGGCACCTACATCATCGTGGTGGACGGTTACGGCGCCGCGGCCGCGGGCGAGTTCACGCTCCACATCGGCCGCTCCGGCGGCGCGTGTGCCACCGCGGCGCCGATCTCCTCCGGCACGCCGGTGACCTCGACCACCGTCGGGGGCACCATGCTCCTCGACCCCACGTGGTGCGCCAGTGGCGGCATCTCGGGCCCGGAGCGCATCTACTTCTTCTTCCTGTGCCCGGTGGCCGGCACCTTCCAGGTCGACGCCACGACCTGCAACACGGGTACGCTCGACAGCGTCGTCTACCTCCGCTACGGCACCTGCACCGCCGGCAACCTCGGCTGCGACGACGACGGCTGCGGCACCGTGGCGGGGCCCTCGCTGATGTCGGCCTCGAACCTGTCCACGGGCTCGGGGATGTACTTCGTGGTGGTCGACACGTACGGGTACGCGGCGGCCGGGGACTACACGCTCACCGTCACGTTCTAGCAGGCTGGAGGCGGGAGCATCTCAGATCCCCGCCCCGAGGGGGCTCGGCGCGGGGGCCCGGCCGGCCGCGTCGTTGAGGCGGTGCAGATCCTCGAGCACGGCCTGGACCACCAGCCCGTCGCCCGCGGCCACGTTCACGTTGCTGGCCGGGACGTGCTGGAGCTCGCCCCCGCCGCGCCGGAGGGCGATGATCCAGGCGCCGAAGTCGTGGTGGAACGAGCCCACCGCCTTGCCGCTCAACCGTGAGCCCGGCTGCACCACCACCTCGGCCGTGATGTAGGTGCGATCGCCCACGTCGCACGAGCCCAGCACGTTCCCCTCCAGGGCGAGGGCCGCCACCGCCGGGGCGGCGAGCGACGACGCGGAGAACGTGCGCTCGAAGCCGAAGGCCTGCCCGATCTTGCGCGCGATGTCCTGGTCGAACATGCGCAGGATCACGTGGATCTCGGGGCTCATGCGGCGGGCGTCGAGGGCGACCTCGATGTTCGCCAGATCGTCGTTGGTGGCGATGACGATGGCGCGGGCGCGCGCGATGCCGGCCTGCACCAGCGACTCGTCCTCCTTCACGTCGGCGATGATGACCGGGACGCCCTGGGCCTTGACCGCGGCCACGAACTGGCCGCCCCCGTCCTTCTCGATGGCGACGACGTCGAGGTGGTACTGGCGCAGGCGCTCGAGGACCCGGAAGCCGACGTTCCCCAGGCCGCAGAGGATGATGTGATCGCGGAAGGTCGAGGCGAGCACGCGGGTCCACTCCTTCTCGTTGTTCTTCTTCGACACCAGCAGGAAGCCGAAGCGCACGACCGCCTGCACCACCACGCCGATGCCGATGAGCGGGTAGGTGAGGTAGAGGATGCGGAGGTACCAGGCGGAGGGGAAGTTGAAGGGCTGCCCGAGCCCGAGCAGCGAGAACGTGCCGTAGAGCGCCGACGGGACGTTGGGCTTCGGGTAGTCGGCGAGCGGCGTGACGCGGAACAGCACCGCGCCGACGACGACCAGCACCGCGAAGGTCAGGAGCGTGTAGCGGAACTCCCGGGCGAGGGCTCGGGCGTAGAGCCAGTTGGCGCGCACGCCGCGAGGCAGCTTCATGGTCAGCCCGCCGGACGCTTGGCCCGCAGCCGCTGCCGGGCCTCGACCGTGAGGCGTGCCGCCTCGGCGGGAGGCGGCGCGGCGGCGCCGCCCCGCCGGGGCCGGGGCCGGTCCGACAGCCAGCCGCGGCGCCAGAAGAAGAAGAGCAGCACCGCCGTGATCAGGGCCATGAGGCCGAGCGCGAACGGGTAGCCGAGCGGCCACTCCGTCTCCGGCATGTGCTTGAAGTTCATGCCGTAGATGCCGGCCACGAGCGACAGCGGCAGGATGATCGAGGAGAAGATGGTCAGCAGCTTGACGATCTGGTTGAGCCGGTTCGACGTCACCGAGAGGTAGATCTCGACGGTGTCGGAGAGGATCTCGCGGTAGCTCTCGAGCAGGTCGGCGGCGCGGATCAGGTGGTCCTCGACGTCGCGGAACATCCACGCGTCGGCATCGGGCACGAGCGCGAACTCGCGCCGCCCGAGGCGGTGGAGCACGTCGCGCTGCTTGACGAGCGAGCGCCGCAGCCCGAGCGTGGCGCGCTTCAGGTCCAGGATCTCCTCCAGCAGCGCCTGCGTGGGGCGCTCGAAGAGCGCGTCCTCGATCCGGTCGAGCCGCAGCTCCACCTCCTCGAGCACCGGCAGGTAGCGGTCGATCTGCCGGTCGAGGATCTCGTGCAGCACGGCCGCGGCCCCGCGGCGCAGCGGGTGGCCGGCCTTGCGCACCGAGGTCCTGGTGTCGGTCACGCTGCGCGACTCGACGGCGTGGAAGGTGACGAGGAGGCGGGTGCGGAGGATCGCGTCGAGCTCCAGGGAGCGGAAGAGCGCGTCGCCGCCGTCCGTGCGGACCCCGTGGGTGACGAGGAAGAGGCTGTCGCCGTAGTCGTCGATCTTGGGCTGCTCCATGGGCGAGAGGCAGTCCTCGACCACCAGCGGATGGAGCTTGAGCACGTCCCGCATCACCCGCTCGGCCTCGGCCGGGTCACCGGGCCCGAGGTCCACCCAGACGACGGCGGCGGGGTCGGCGAGCGCAGCCGGGATCTCGGCCACGGCCACCTCGCGCAGCGGCCCCTCGCCCGACCAGACCAGGACGTCGATCACGGCGCCACGATAGCCTCTCGTGCTCAGCGCATCAACCCGAGAGTCCCGGCGGTGAACCGGTGCAGCACCTGCCACGCCGGCCCCTGCGGTCCCTCCAGGAGGAGCGTCACGAGGATGAAGAGCGCCGCGGCCACCAGCAACGTCACGGGGGCGGCGAGGAGGAGCGTGAGCAGGTCGCGCCGCGAGAAGCGCCCGCCGTCCTCGATCCCGCGGCGCTCCTGCAGGCGGAAGAGCACGTAGCCGAACGGCCACAGGGCGCACGCCCACGCCACGAAGTTCAGGAGCGGCACCCCGAGGAAGGCGGGCGGCAGTGCCCGGTTCCAGGTCCAGCACCCGAGCGCGGTGGCCAGCGGGTCGATCTGCAGGTCGAGCAGGATGCCGGTCGCCGCCAGCAGGAGCGCCGAGAGCGCCGGCGAGCGGCGCAGCCACGGCAGGCGTCGGCGCAGCTCCCAGGTGATGAAGGTGCACATGTACATGACGGTGCACCAGCCGAGCATCGTGGAGAGGGGAGCGTGCAGGCCCGGGACGTGGCAGCGGAGCCTGCTCTCCGAGAAGAAGCCTATGCCGATGCCGCCGTTCTCCAGCAGCACGCCGTAGACCAGGGTCGGCCCGAAGAACAGCCCGGCGTGGTTGCGGCGGGCGCTCGCCGCGTGGCCGAGGAGCAGGCCGGCCCACGCGAAGGCGGTGATCTCGTAGACCCAGCGCAGGCTGGCGTCGTGGAGCGGCGAGGGGCGGTGCACCAGGAGGACGAGGAGCGGCAGGCCCACGGCGAGGGCCGCCGGCACGCGCAGCAGCCGCCACCGCTCCCGCCAGCCGGCCAGGCCGGCGGCGCGCGCCGCGAAGTAGGCCGCGAAGGCGGCCAGCGGGAAGAGGACCGTGGGCGCGAAATCGGGCCGCGGCGGCCGGAGGTTGGTGAGCGCGGCGTTGAGCAGCGACACCGCGTAGACGAACGCGAGCCACGCGGGCAGGTGCGCCCACAGCTCCCGTCCCGCCCGCCGGAGGAGGCCGCCGCGCGCGGTCGGCGGCACCGCCGCATGGGGCGTCGCGCCGACGCCGGCTCCGTCGCCGGCCGCCGGCTCGGTGGCCTCCGCCTCGTGGGGTCGGGACGCCGCCATGGGGCACACGCGCGTGGAGCCGATGCTGGCACACGGGACGTCTCGTCCGCAAGCGACAACGCGCCTATACTCCCGTCCGTGTCGCGCCCGCCGTGGACCGCCGTCGCCGTCGCCGTGATCGTCATCGCGGGCACGGCGGTCTTCGCCAACTCCCTGCCCAACGCCTTCCATTTCGACGACAGCCATGCGGTGGTGGAGAACCCCTGGATCCGCTCCTTCCGCCACCTGCCGCGCTGGTTCACCGACGTCTCCTCCTTCACGGTGCTGCGCGAGAACCAGAACTACCGGCCCGTGCTCCTCGCGACCTACGCGCTGAACTACGCCCTCGGCGGCCTCCGGCCCGTGGCGTTCCGCTGGTTCAACCTCGCGGGTCACCTCGCCAGCGCCGTGCTGGTGCTGCTGCTCGTGCTCGAGCTGCTGCGCCGCACCGGCCTCGCCGCGGGCGCCGCGCCTCCGGCCGGGGCCAGCGGCGCGCCCCGGCCGGGCGACGCGGTCTGGGTCGCCTTCCTGGCCGGCGCCATCTTCGCGCTCAACCCGCTGCAGAGCGAGATCGTCAACTACGTCTCGAGCCGCTCCGACGGGCTGTGCGCCTTCCTCTACCTCCTGGCGTTCTACCTGTGGGTGCGCGCCAACGCGGCCGCGCGACCGGGTCGGGCCATCGCGCTCCGCCTCGGCGCCGTGGCCGCGTTCGCCGCGGGCCTCCTCGTCAAGGAGGTGGCCATCACGCTGCCGGCGACGCTGTGGCTGTGGGAGGTCCTCATCGAGCGGCAGGCGGGCATCCGGCTCGGCTGGCGCCGCTGCGCCGCCTACGCCGCCCTCGGCGCGGTCGCGATCGCCTACCTCGTGCTGCGCGCGCACCTCCTGCGCGGGTACGACATCCGCTACCGCTCCGTCACGCCGCCGCTGGAGTACTTCTACACGCAGCTCCACGCGTGGTTCTACTACGTGCGCCTCTTCGTCGTCCCGGTCGGCCTGTGCGTCGATCCCGAATACCCGCTGTCGCGCACGTTCCTCGAGCCGCGGGTCGTCATGGCGGTCGTGGGCTTCGTCGGCGTGGTCGGCCTCTGCTGGTGGCTCCGGCGCCGGCGGCCCGAGGTCACCTTCGCCCTGGGCTTCTTCTGGCTGACCCTCCTGCCGACCTCCTCGTTCCTGCCCATCGCCGAGGCGGTGAACGAGCACCGCCCCTACCTGGGGAACGCGGGCTTATGCCTGCTGGCCGCGCTCCTCCTCGGCGCGGTCCTGCCGCGGCTGCTGGGCGCGAAGGTCGCGCGTGGCGCGGCGGTGGCCGTGCTGGTGCTGCTCGCGGCGCTGACCGTCATGCGCAACCGGGTGTGGCACGACGACCTGTCGCTGTGGCAGGACGTGGTGCGCCAGGCGCCGCGCAGCGGGCGCGCGCACCTCAACCACGGCCTGGCGCTCCTCGGCCGGGGCCGCACCGACGAGGCGCTCGCGGAGTACAACGAGTGCGCGCGGCACTGGCCGGGCTACTCCTACTGCTACATCAACCGGTCGATCATCTACCGCGAGCGCGGCGAGTGGACCAGGGCGCTGGCCGACCTCAAGATCGCCGAGCGCCTCACCCCGACGCTCTTCTGGGTGCCCTTCTATCAGGGCGTCACCCAGGACGCCATGGGGCAGCCGGGGGCCGCGGCCGCGGCCTTCGCCCGGACCCTCGCCATCAGTCCGGGCTTCGCCGACGCGCGCTACCGTCGGGCCCAGGCGCTGCAGAAGCTCGGGCGCACGGGCGAGGCGCGCGACGAGGCGGCGCGCGCGGCCGCGCTCGGTCACCGGCCGGCGGCCCGGCTGCAGGCGGAGCTCGCCACCCCGTAGCCGGGCCTAGGGCGCCTTCGTCTTGGTGGGGTGCGGCGCCGCCGGGTCCTTCTCGAGGCGGACGGGCACCGTGATGGGCTTGGCGTCGCGCACCTCGAGCGGCCGCGCCACGCGCCGGTAGCCGGGCAGCTCCACGGCGATCTGATGGTGCCCGACGGCCACGTCGGCCGCGGCCGGCGTGTTGCCGATGGGGATGTTGTCGATCAGCGCCCGGGCGCCGCGCGGGCTCGAGTCGACGGTCACCCGCGCCTTCGGCTTCCCGGGGGGGATCTTGGAGGTCGCCGTCTTCACGACGGTCTTGTGCACCTCGGTGCGGGCCACCTTGCCCGGATCGGGGTCGCTGCTGGAGGCCTGGATGAGGGCGTACATCGCGATCCCGGCGACCGGGAGACCGATGAGCAGGACCAGGAGC
>JACRCY010000356.1 GCA_016218785.1 Deltaproteobacteria bacterium | reverse complement strand
GCCGCCCGCCGCGCCGCTCGCCCCGGCCGGACCGCCCGCCGCGCCGCTGGCGGCCCCCTCCCCGCCGCCCCGCTTCGAGCCGCAGCCCGCGAGCACCCCCACGGCGGCGGCTCCCGCGACGCCCAGCAGTCCTTCGAGGAAGCGTCTGCGATGCATGGTCGAAGGGGCCCTCGTCCCGGCGCCTGCGGGCGCTACTTCTTCGTCGCCTTCGGCTTGACGCCCGCGAGGCGGTCGCCCGTCGCCTGGAGCAGGGCGCGCGCCGGCGGGTCCGCGGCCTTGTCGACCGAGGATGCCACGAAATACTGCTTGAAGGCGAGGTAGCCGAACGCCGCGCCGTCGGCAGCGGCCGCGCACACCCGGGCCCGCTTCTTCCCCACCTTGAGCGGCTCGACGGCCGCCTTGCCGTCCTTGCAGCTCGTCTCGAAGAGCTTGCGCGCCGCGGCCTCGCTCTTCAGCTCGTGGATCACCAGCTCCACGGTTTGCCCTTCGAGCTTGTAGTAGCGCTGGCTGGCGCGCTTCACGCCCGCCCTGGTGTAGCGTTGGTAGCCGCCGTTGTAGATCGAGGTGAGGCCGTCCCCCGCGCCGTGCTGGTGCGATCCCTCGACCACCGTCAGGCCATCCACCTCCCCCTCCTCGGGGTGGTAGCGCAGCAGCGGATCCTTCGGCGCCGCGGACACCGCGCTGGCCAGCAGCACCGTCGCTGCCCCGGCCCAGAGGAGCACGCGTGAGCGAGCGTTCGACATCAGCCGGAGTCTAGCACAGCGATCGCGACGCGCTATTCGCCGGGCAGCGCGGCCGGGTCCCGGAGGATCGCGGCGGTGAAGCGGCGGCGCAGGTAGAAGCCCCGCGGCACCGTGGCCACGGGCTCCCCCTCGGGCCCGTAGGCCACGGCGCGCGCCTGGCCGTCGGGCGCCTTGGGGCGCACCTGCAGCCAGCGCCCGGCGTGCGCCGTCACGTCCTCGATGCCCCCCGCGCCGATGAGGCCCACCGCGGCCTCGAAGTCGGCCCGCAGGACCGCCTCCTGCGCCGGCGTCGGGCTCCACAGCAGCGGCGCTCCCACGCGGCGCTCCGCCCACGCGCCGTGCTCGGGGGTCAACACCGGCACCCACAGCACGCGCGCGAGCTTGGCCCGCACCCACGAGGTCGCCCAGGTGGCGCAATCCACGTCGGCGAGCGGCAGCGTGCAGACGTAGGTCGACTCGCGCGGCGTGCCCGCGTCGTCCACCGGCACGCTCTTCAGCTCGACGCCCAGTGAGGGGAAGTCGTGCGCGGCGGCGCCGCCGCCGGCCGCGCCGAGCGCGCGCTCGAGGAGCTCGCCGATCTTCCCCTTGGCGTGCAGCCCGGCACCCACCTCGCTCCAGCCCAGCGCGTCCGCGACCTCGCCGAGGGTGTGCCCGGCGAGCGCCTCGGCGCGCACGCGCAGCTCGGCCTCGCACCGCGGCGGGGGTCGGCGGGCCATCGGCTACTCGATCACGATCTCCGGCTCCACGACGATCTCGGACTTCACCGAGCTCGCGACCAGGCTGTACTTCTGCGCCGCCGCGAGCGCCTTGCGGGTGCGCGCCTCGACGACGGCCGGCGCTTCGTCGCCCGCGCCCACGCGGATGCGCGGGCGGAAGCGCAGGCGCGTGAAGGTCTCGGTGCGGTCGAGCTCGATGAGCTTGCTCCCCTCGGCGCGGCACTCGTAGCCGCGGAGCTCGAGCTTGAAGCGCCCCGCCGCCCAGACGAACATCAGCATCACGCAGGTGTTGGCGGCGGCCACGAAGGCGTCCTCGGGCGTGAAGACCCCCGCCTCACCCTGGGCGTCCGGCGGGGCGGAGAAATCCATCTCCGGCCCGTTGCCCAGCGCCAGGTGGCCGCGGTGCTCGCCGGTCCACGTGACGGTCGTGTGGTAGGTGGCGGTGCGGCTCATCGAGGCTCCGACTCCTTCGCGCCCTCCGCGGCGTACTCGGCGAGGAGCGCCGCGGTCCAGGCCGCCTCTTCCCCGGCCGGCACCGCGTTGTAGATCTTGACCGTCGCCAGCAGCTCGTGTCCCAGCGCCTCGTCCGGCACTCGCCCCGTATCGCGGAGCTGCGCGAGGATGGGGGGCAGCGCGACGACCTCGACCCGCTGCCCGTCGATGACGAGCGCTCGCACCGGGATGCCGGAGCCGCACGAGCAGGTGGCCTCGACCGCGGAGGCTGGAGGCTGGAGGCTGGAGCCGGCTTGCCCAGAGCCTCGTCGACGAGGGTCGCCAGCTTCGCGGCGGTGAGCTCGACCGCACGCCGGCCGGCCCCGTTGAGCCGGCGGCACCCGGTGATCGGGCCGAGTCCGGCCTCCGTGGCGAGCTGCGTGACGACGAGGCTCGCCCTCGGCGTGGCGGAGTACCTCTCCGTACCGCGGGCCGCGCACCGGAGCTCGCACCCGTCCACGGTGACGGTCGGGTGCATGCGCGCGAAGGCCCGCTCCTCCTCGCCGCCCGCGAGGAACAGGGGGAGGCAGATGGTCACGGTGTCGGCGGGGCGCAGCTTCTGGAGCACCTCGAGCGCGGCGAGCCGGGTGACGGTGCCCTCGGCCAGCTCCTCGCCCGAGCAGGCCACGAGGCCGGCCTTGGGCCGCGGCAGGCTAGGCATGCGGCACCGCGCCCGGCGGGCTCGCGGCCGGCGTGGCGTGCTTCAGGACGTCGACTTTGGCCGCCAGCTCCTCGGCGAGCACGCGCGCGAGCTTCAGCCCGGCCTCGTTGAGCTGCGCGATCCCGTGCGGCTTGAGGTGCCGGTGGCGGCGGTAGGCGTCCATCACGGTGGCCTCCTCGGCCACGGTGCCGCCGCTCAGGCGCACCATCTTCGCCGCGCACATGAGCTTGCAGCCGTCGATGGTGATCGCCGGGGCGTGGGCGACCGTACGCCGGGCGCCCTCGTCCCCGAGGACGAGCATGGACAGCGCAACGATCTCGGTCGCCTGCGGCCGCAGCTCCAGGGCGAGCTCGAAGGCCGCCTCGCGGCTCACGCTGCCCTGCGCCTTGCCGATGCCGCTGCACGGCACGACGACGACCTTGCGCTCCGGGACGCTCACGACGCCAGCTCCTGCTCCACCAGGCCCCGCATGAAGTCGAAATAGGCCGCGCCATCGAGGAGCGCGGCCTCCTCGGCCTCGAGCTCCGCGGCCTCGATGACGGCCAGCCACCCCTCGCCGTAGGGGTCACGGTTGACGATCTCGGGCGTCAGCTCCAGGACGGGATTGACCTCGACCACCGTCCCCGACACCGGCGCAAGGAGGCTGAGGTTCACCTTGACCGTCTCGACCTCCGCCAGCTCCTCGCCAGCGGCCAGCCGCGTGCCCACGCGCTTGACCGACGCGAACGCCAGGTCGCCGTTGTGCCGCTGCAGGTAGTCGCTGACGCCCACGCGCACCCGCGGGACGCGCGCCCCCTCCGCCGCCGCGAGCCCGAGCACCCACAGGCCGTCGCGAGTGTAGAGCCGGTCGGCCGCGACCCTGAGCTTGAACTTGTCGACGGTGATCTCGAGGAGTTCGGACATCGCGGCGCCTCAGCCGCCCGCCTTGGTCACCGCCGTCGTCAGCCAGCTCGCGAGCTCCTGCTGGCTCGGGATGCGGCCCGCCGACTTGACCTCGCCGTCGATGACGAGGCCCGGCGTCGCCAGGATGCGGTACCTGAGGATCTCGTCCATCGCCTCGACCTTGGCGAGGTCGACGGTCAGCCCCAGTTGCTGGATGGCCTTCGCCGTTTCCTCGTACAGCTTCTTGCACCGCTGGCATCCCGGACCGAGCACCTTGACGTTCATCAGGTCCGCCTCCGTTCCTTCATCACCTGCGTCGCGCAGGCGAAGAACTTGCAGACGCAGGGCGTCAGCAGCTTGTAGTACACGACGTTGCCGTCGCGTCGGTCCTCCACGATGTCGTGCGCGCGGAGCACGGCGAGGTGCTTCGACACCGTGGACTGGTCGGACCCGACCAGCACCGTGAGCTCACCGACCGAGCACTCGCCCTGGCTGAGGCGGTCGATGATCAGGAGCCGCGACTCGTGGGCCAGCGCCTTGAGCACCCGGGCCTGCTGCTTGAAGACCTCTCGGCCTCTTGCCATGGGGACATCATGTGGCCAGATGGCCATGCAGTCAAGCGTCGTCGACCCTCGAAGGCGCTCGACAGCATGGTCAAGTAGCCATGCACTGCCGCAAGAGCACCGATGAAGGCCAAGCCCCTCGTCACTGCCCTCCTCCTGGCGTTCGTCGCCATCAGCGTCGGCTACCTCGTCCTGCGGGAGTCCAGGACCTCCGCGTCATCCGCGGCGGCCACGGCGCCCGCCTCGGTCGGCCCGGCGGCCACGCCGCCCGCCTCCGGCCCGGCGGGAGCCGTGACCCCGGCCCCGCCGGCGCCCGACGCGGCCCGCTTCGTCGCCTACTACTTCCACGGCACCCGGCGCTGCCGTACCTGCCTCAGGATCCAGCAGCAGTCGCAGGAGGCCATCCAGACCGGGCTGGCCGAGGAGCTGCGGCAGCGGCGGCTCGCGTGGCTGCCGGTCAACATCGAGGAGCCCGGGAACGAGCACTTCGCCACCGAGTACCAGGTCACGGGCAGCACGCTCGTCGTCGCCGAGGTGAAGGACGGCAAGCCGGCCCGGTTCGCCAAGCTCGACCGGACCTGGGACCTGGTCAACGACAAGCCGGCCTTCGTGGACTACGTCGCCACCGAGGTGATGGCCTTCATCGGTTCGAAGCGGTGACCGAGCTCCTGCTGCTCGCGGGCTCCGCGCTGTGGCTGGGCATCCTCACGTCCGTGAGCCCCTGCCCACCCCCGCCGAGGCCGCCGCCGCCGCCCCCGTGGCGAAGTAGCGTCGCTGGAACCACAGCGCGACGTTCACGAGCGCGATGAGCGCCGGCACCTCGACGAGCGGCCCGATGACCGCGGCGAAGGCGGCGCCGTGGTGAATGCCGAAGGTGGCGACCGCGACGGCGATGGCGAGCTCGAAGTTGTTGGACGCGGCGGTGAAGGAGAGCGTCGCCGATTGCTGGTAGTTGGCGCCCACCAGCTTGCTCATGAAGAAGGACACCACGAACATCACCACGAAGTAGATGAGCAGCGGGATGGCGATGCGCACCACGTCGAGCGGGAGCTGCACGATGGTCTCGCCCTTGAGCGAGAACATGACGACGATGGTGAAGAGCAGCGCGATGAGCGTGATGGGGCTGATCTTCGGGATGAACCTGGCATGGTACCACTCCTTGCTCTTCAGGCTGATCAGCGTGAACCGCGTGATGACGCCCGCGAGGAACGGAATGCCGAGGTAGATGAAGACGCTCCTCGCGATCTCGCCGATGGTGATGTTGACGGCCACCCCCTTGAGGCCGAACCAGCCGGGCGCCAGGGTGACGAACAGGTAGGCGTAGAGCGAGAAGAAGAGCACCTGGAAGATCGAGTTGAAGGCGACCAGGCCGGCGCAGTACTCGGTGTCCCCCTTGGCGAGGTCGTTCCAGACGATGACCATGGCGATGCAGCGCGCGAGCCCGATCATGATGAGGCCGACCATGTACTCGGGCTTGTCGCGCAGGAAGATCGCGGCGAGGAAGAACATCAGGATGGGGCCGACGATCCAGTTCTGCACCAGCGACAGCAACAGCACGCGCCAGTTGCGGAACACGCGCCCCATCTCCTCGTAGCGGACCTTCGCCAGCGGCGGGTACATCATGAGGATGAGGCCGATGGCGATGGGGACGGAGGTCGTGCCCACGTTGAACTTGTTCAGCAGGGGCACGATGCCGGGGAAGATCCAGCCGCCGCCCACGCCCACGCCCATGGCGAGGAAGATCCACAGCGTCAGGTAGCGGTCGAGGAACGAGAGCTTGCCCGCCACGCCGGTGCGTTCACTGGTCATGGCCTTGCCTCCTTGGCGGCGCGGGGCTTCGAGACGGGTTGAGGCCGGCACGACGCCCCCTCGCGGGCCTTGCGCACGGACCAGCGCCGGAAGCGGGCCTCGAGCTCCGCCGCCCGCTCGTTCGCGAGCAGCCGGCGCAGGACCGCCACCATGGCCTTGCGCTCGGGGTCCAGCTCCGTGGCGATGCGGTAGTGGACCCAGAGCCCGGCGCGCCGATCGGTGAGCAGCCCGGCGTGCCTCAGGTACTGCAGGTGCCGCGAGGTCTTCGACTGCCCGATGCCCAGCGTCGCCTGCAAGTCACACACGCACAGCTCGCCGTGCCGCAGCAGGAGGGCCAGCAGCTCCAGCCGCGTCTCGTCCGCGAGCGCTCGGAAGACGGCCGCGAGGTCACGCATGCACTTGCTCATACCCGGATAACCGGTTATATGCAAGCGAGAGCCGAGGGACGTCCTCGCCGCGGCCGCTGACCCCGCCCGCATCGGCTTCGACCTCGGGCCGCGCGGGCGGTGCTGGCTGGTGATCGAGCCATCCACGCCGTAGCCGCTCGACCACAAATGGACACGGACCCGCCTCACGGCGTGGCCGGGGCCGCGGCCCGGGGTATACTAGGCGCGTGGCAGAGGCGAGCAGAACTCCCAGCCGGCGGCAGTTCCTGCAGGCGCTGGGCGCCGTGGCCGTCGCCTGGAGCCCGCTGGGCTGCGGCTCCGCGTGCGGCGGCGCCGGGGCCGAGCGGGGCGGGACGGCGGGCACCCGCGCCGGCACATCGGCGGGCGCGGGCGCGTCGCCCGGGAGCACCGTCAGCGACCCGCCCCGCGTCGCGGGCAGCCCGGGCCGGCCGCGCGTCGTGGTGGTCAAGGCCAAGAGGACGCTCACCTCGGGCTACGACGCCGACCGCGGTGCGCTCCGGACGATGCTCGCCGCCGGGCTCACCGCCCTGACCGGCGCGCCCGACGCGGGTGCCGCGCTCCGGCGCTTCTTCAAGCAGGGCGAGACCGTGGGGCTCAAGGTCAACGGCCTCGCCGGCCGGCAGGCCGCCACCCACTTCGAGCTGGTCGACGAGGTGGCGGCCCTCCTGCGGGGCATCGACGTCGCCGGCGAGCACCAGGTGGCCTTCGACCGTCTCTCGGCCGACCTCGTCGCCGCGGGGTTCACGCCGAACGACCGCGGCGACGCCTACCGCTGCCAGGGAAACGACGCCCTGGGGTACGAGGAGGAGCCGGCGCTGATGCCGTCGTCGGCGTCGCGCCTGTGCCGGGTCCTCACCGAGAGGATCACCGGCGTGCTCAACCTCCCGGTCCTCAAGCAGCACATGCTCTCGGGCGTGACCGGCGCTCTCAAGAACCAGTTCGGGTGCATCGACAACCCCAACAAGATGCACCTCGAGCGCTGCGACCCTTACATCGCCGAGGTCAACGCCATCCCCCAGATACGCTCGAAGCAGCGGCTCATCGTGATGGACGCGCTGCGGCCCGTGGTCGACCTCGGCCCCAGCTACCAGCCCGGCATGGCCGAGGCCGCCCACGCCCTCCTCCTCGGCGTCGACCCGGTGGCCATTGACACGGTCGGCCTCGAGCTGCTCGAGGCGCTGCGCAAGCGGCGCGGGCTGCCCCCGCTGGCCGGAGGCCAGCTGGATCCGATCCACCTGCAGACCGCGGCCCGGATGGGCCTCGGTGTCGCGGAGCGCGCGCGCATCGAGGTCGTCACGGTCGAGGTGTGACCATGGCGGGTGTCTCGCGTCGAGACTTCTTCCGGAGCTGCGGCCTCTCGGGCTGCGCCCTGGCCGCCGGCGCCACGGGTGCCGGTCTCGCGGGTGCCACGCTGCTCTCCCCGCGCGACGCCGCGGCCGCGGGCCCGGCCCCCCGCGCCCACCCGGCGCGCTTCTGGAAGCAGCTCCCGCACAAGCGCGTCAAGTGCGAGCTGTGCCCCAAGCTCTGCGAGGTGGACGACCGCGAGCGCGGCTTCTGCGGCGTGCGCGAGAACCGCGACGGCGAGTACGTGACGCTGGTGTGGGGGCAGCCCTGCACCATCCACATCGACCCGATCGAGAAGAAGCCCTTCTTCCACTTCCTGCCGGGGACGCGCACCTTCT
>JACRCY010000355.1 GCA_016218785.1 Deltaproteobacteria bacterium | reverse complement strand
TGACCGGCGGCGGCCTGCCCCCGCCGCCGCCGCGGCTGTCGACTACCGCCCTTCCCGGTGAGGGGTCCATCCTCGCACCACGGGGGAGATCGGCGCGACCTCGCGAGCGACGACTTGCCGTGCTTCGATGCCGGGCAGGCTCGGGACCGCTCACGCGGCGGACGCTCATGCCGGAACCGCGAGATCGGGCGCCGGCCCGGTGACCGCGACGAACTCGGACTCGCCGAAGCGCTCGAGGTACGGGCGCCAGTAGCCGGGGCACAGCGCCCGCCACCGGCACGCCGTACACGCCGCCGGGTGGACGAGCCCGGGATCGGCCTCGTCGGAGAACCGGCCGTGCAGGCACTCGGAGAAGCGCTCGACTCCCCCCAGGAAGCAGAGCGGCGCGCCGGCGCGACCTCGGACGCGCACGGGCAGGCCGGCGCGGGCCGCCGCCTCCAGCCCGGCCGCCAGGTGCGGCGCCACCTCCCCGAGACGCGGCCACAGGAGCGGCGCCGCGGCGCCCTCCCCCACGGGCGCCAGCACCGACAGGAAGAGCCCGGCGAGGCGCGGGAAGCGCTCCCGCGCGAAGCCGACGAACTCGCCGGTCTCGTGGGCGTTGCGCTGCGACACGACGAAGCTCAGCCACACCGCGGTGTCGGTCGCGATGAGCGCGTCGATGCCGACGAGCGTCTTCGCGAAGCTGCCGGGCGTGCGCGTGAGGGCGTCGGAGAGCCTCGCGCGGTGGGAGTGCAGCGAGACCACGGCGGTGGTCAGCCCGCTCGCGGCCAGCTTGCGCGTGTAGCGCCCATCGGCGCAGCGCACCGCGTTCGTCTCGAGGATCCCGGCGCCGTAGCCCGCGGCGCGCGCCGCGCGCAGGTAGGCGTGGAGACGGTCGTCGAGCGTCGGCTCGCCGCCGCCGAAGCGGACCACCGGCGCGCCGCCGCCGGCGGCGAGGCGCGCGAGGATTGCCGCCGGCTCGTCCGGCCTGGCCCGGGCGTCGAGGGAGCAGAAGAGGCACCGCTGGTTGCACGCGGTGGTCACCACGGCGGGCGTCAGGTCCGCGTCGAGGCCGGGCCCGCCGGGCGGTCCCCACATCGGCCGGAACAGGGTCGGCAGGCGTTCGGGCCGCTCGCGCTCCAGCGCCACGAGGGTGGGCACCAGCGCCGCGACCGTGGGGGGCGGCCCGCTGACGTCGAAGCAGTCGGTGCGCGCGGTCACGCGCGCGCCGCTCCCGGCCAGCCGGAGGGTCACGGTCCCGGCGGGCTCCTCGAGGCGCACCTCGCCCCGCCCGGCCCGCACGGCCTTCACGTCGCCCTCCGCCCGCCCGAGCGCCCGGAGCACCGCGGCGCGGCCGGCGCCCTCGAGGGGCGCGAGCACCGGGCCCGAGCCGCCGACGACGATGGGCCCGGACCCGGCGTCGGTGACGACCGCCGGCGCGGCGGCCGGGGGGGTCAGCGCCCGCTCGAGGAAGAAGTCGCGCAGCGCGCCGCCCAGCTCGCGGGCCTCTTCCGGCGTCGCGTCGATTCCGCCCGGGCCGTGGCGCTCGTAGCGATCGACGAAGGCCCGCAGCGCCTCGACGTAGGCCCGCACTCGCCGGTAGGCGGCGGCGTCGCGCCGCCCCGCGTCGCGCAGGAGGCGGTTGGTGGCCGCGTGCTTCTGCAGTACCAGGTCGAAGTAGCCGCGTCGGTCGAGCGAGGCCGGGGCGAAGTGGAGGACGCCCGCCAGGAGCGGCGCGGCGAGGCGGCGCCGGAAGGTCTGGAGGTCCGTGAAGTCCGCGTGGTAGTCGTGCGCGGCGGGATCGGCGAAGGCGCGCGACCCCGGTTGCAGGTACCAGAGCTCCTGGAAGCGCAGCTCGATCGGGTGCTTCGCCGCCAGCTTGAGGAGGTGCTGCGACAGCCTGAGCGTGCGCTCGAGCGCGGTCGCGTCGTCGCCGCTGAGGCCGAGGGTGAAGGTCAACGCCACGCTGACATTGTCGCGGGACGCGGCGGCGGCCACGCAGCGCAGGAGGTCCTCGTTGCTGTAGGGCTTCCCCTGGCCGCGGCGCACGTTCTCGTCGCCCGTGTCGGGCCGGATCGTGATGCGCACGGAGCGGAAGGCGCGCGCCAGGCGGTCCACCTCGGCCGTGGCGTGCATGAGCTGGAAGTCGATCCCGACGTCCAGGTCGGCGCCACGGGCGCCGATGGCGGCGAGAAAGCGGCGCATGCCACCGGGCCCCAGCGTGAGGATGGGATCGCCGACCAGCTGCAGCCGAGCGGGGGGGCCCGCCTGGCCGAGCAGCTCGTTGGCCACCTTCTCCGGGGCGTAGCGGTACCGGGAGCGCGCTCCGAACAGGGCCTGCGTGGCCGTCTGGCTGACTCCGCAGTGGGTGCAGTCGTAGGCGCAGCCCCGCCGCAGCGGCACCCACGCCAGGCCCCGGTAGTCGCTCTCCTCCTCCGCGAAGTAGGTGCCGCGGCTCCGTACCACGCGCCCGTGGCGCCGGTACCAGAGGTTGGGCACGGTCGAGACGTCGCCCCCGCGCAGCAGCACGTCGAGCAGCTTGAGCACCGGCCGCTCGCCGTCGCCGGCGACCACGAAGTCGACGGTCGCGTGCTGCTCCAGGATCGTCTGGGCGTAGTGCGTGGCCGCCATGCCGCCCACGACGGTGCGCGCCGCCGGATGGAGCTGCCGGCAGAGGCGCAGGACCTCGAGGGCCCCCTGGCAGTGCAGGAGCCAGTGGAGATCGACCGCGTAGACCCTGGCCCGCAGCCCGGCGAGGTGCCGCGCGAGGCGCGCGTGCTGGTCGGGCGCGCCGACGTACAGCCCCGCCAGGTTCGCCACGCGCACGCGGTAGTCGCTCCGCGCCTTGAGGTAGCGGCGAATCGACTCCAGCCCCATGGGGACCTCGGCGAACTCGCCGGCGGCCTGGGCCTCCACGAGGTCGGGGGCGGCGTCGGGGAGCAGCGCGAGCAGGTCCCACTGCCGCGGCACCGGCTCCGCGGAGAGGACCCACGGCGCGTGCAGCAGACAGACGTCCGCCTCCGGCTCGTCGGCGCGGGGGAACGCCTGCAGCTGGTGCTCGCACCCCATCTCCTCCACGTAGCCGTGCCACAGCCGGGGACACCCAGCGACCTCGGCGCAGCACTCGCACGCGTCCCGCGGCGGGCGGTAGATGCGGCGCAGGGCGTGGAGGTCGGTGGCGCCGCGGTGCAGGTCGACCACCGTGACCCGCTCGTCGGGGAAACGCCGCAGCGCGTCGTCGACGCTGCACAGGAGACACCGGGGCAGCGCGTCGATCGTCAGCGGGAGCCCGCGCTGGCGCGCGAGCAGCGCGGCGGCGCGCGTCTGCGCCACCGCCTGGTCGAGCGGCGCGGCCAGGCGACCGCCGACCTCGTTCGGTCGCGCCAGCACGACCTGGACGGCCTCCACGCCGAGGCGGTGGAGGAACGCGACGGTGTCCGCCAGGTGCCGCACGGTGGCCGCGACCACGGGGATGCTCCCCACCACGGGGAAGCCGGCCGCCACCGCGCCCGCGATGCCCCGCACGGTCTCGGCGAACGCGCCGGGGACGCCGGCCGCGGCGTCGTGGATCTCGGCCTCGGGCCCGAACAGCGAGATCGTGAGGTGCGTGACGCCCGCCGCGCGCAAGGCCGCGAGCAGCTTCTCGTCGAGCAGGCGGCCGTTGGTCTGCAGGCGCACCTCGCCGAAGCCCTGCTCCCGCGCCGCGCGCACCACGTCGCCGAGGTCGGGCCGCAGCGTCACTTCGCCGCGCAGCAGCACGAGCACGTCGTGCCCGGCCTCGCGACCGCGGCGGATCTCCGCGAGCGCCTCGGCCGTGGTGCGCTCGGGAAGCGACGCCGCCTCGCGCAGCAGGCAGTGCGCGCAGCGGTTGTTGCACGAGCTGCCGAGGCGCAGCATGAGGCGACCGCCGCTCACGGCCGCCCCCGGAGCCGCCGCGCGAGCCGCCGACGCCGCCGCCGGCGGAGAGGCGCCGCCCACCCGGCGCCCTGGCCACCGGCCCGATCGGCCCCCCGCGCGGCCGCGCAGGCCGCGTGCCACCTCCCCCCTGCCGTCACCGAGCCGCGGAGCGAGCCTTCTTCGCTGCGGCGGCGCGGTGCACCGGGCGGAACTCCTCCCACCCGAAGCGTTCCGGGTACTCGCGCCACGGTCCCTCACAGTCAACGTCGAACTTGCAGTGCCGGCAGTCGGGGCCCTTGGCCTTCCCCTCCTCGTGCCGGTACTTGGTGTAGTCGGCGATGATGCACTCGGCGTCGAACACCGCCGTCCGGGGGATGTACTTCTCGACCACGCAGTCCTCGTAGCCGGGGAGGATGCAGTACGGCACCGCCTCGGTGGTGACCCGCCGCCCCGCGCCCTGCCCGAGGCGCAGCGCTTGCATGAGGTAGGGGGCCGCCATGGCCATCCGCGGCACCACGGCGGAGAACTCCTTGCCGGCGGTCCCGGTGGGGTGAACGAAGGCGAACTGGAACTGATCCACGCCGAGCGCCGTGAGCAGCCGTGCCAGCTCGGGGAGGTGCCGGAAGTTCGACTTGGTGATGACGCTGTTCGTGAGGACGTACTGCCCCAGGGACTTGAGGTTGCGGATACCCTGCACCGTCTGCGACCACGCGCCCGGTGCCGCGACGAGGTAGTCGTGCAGCGCCGCGAGGTGGCCGTGCAGCGCCGGTGAGAACTCGTTGGCCCCGCGCTCGATCACGAGCTTGCAGTACCCCTTGTGCGCGAACATCCGGCCGTTGCTCTGGATCTGGATCGTCTTGTAGCCCAGCTCGCGCGCATAGGCGATGAGGTCCGGCAGGTCCCGGCGCAGCGTAGGCTCGCCGCCGGTGAACACCAGCCCGTCGGCCGCGGGGCGCCCCTCCTCGAGCACCTGGCGCAGCTCCGCCACCGGCTTCGCGCCCCACTTCAGGCGCTTGTCACCCTGCACGCAGAAGTGGCAGTGGTTGTTGCAGGCGAACCCGACCTTGAGGTCGATGCGGTCCGCCACCTACGCGCGCCTCGCGATGAGGGTGGCGTAGAGGACGTAGTTGGCGAACTCCTTCGCCAGCCCTTCGGAGATGGCTCCGCCGCGCGCGGCGCGCGATTGGAGGTCGACCTCGAGGTAGGCGCCCCTGGTCCGGTGGGTGGCCCGGAGCACCTCGGCGTAGGCCTCGGCGGCCCGTTCGATGGCGACCTTCGAGTAGATCCTCTTGTTGAAACGGAGGCTTGCCATTGCGGTGTTAGGAAGGTAGCATGCCTCACGCAGACCGGTCAACCGCGACGGGCATCACGCCGGGCATCACGCCCGAGAGCAGCTTCCGCGGCAGAATCCCCCTTCCGTCGAGACGCAGATTCCTCCATACTATGGGTCGTCCGGATTCCTACAGAGAAGGAGAACATGAGCACGAGGTTGTTCGTCGGTAACTTGCCCTACACGGCGAGTGAGGAGGAGGTACGCGCGGCGCTGACGGCTCCCGATGTCTCGATTCGCAGCGTCAGGCTGGCGGTCGACCGGGAGACCGGCCGCGGCCGTGGTTTCGGCTTCGTCGAGGTGGGATCGCCCGAGGAAGCGGACCGGGCGATCCAGCAGTGGACCGGTCGCCTCATCGGCGGCCGCGCCATCGCCATCGACAAGGCGCATGACCGCCGCCCCGGTGGCGGTGGTCCGGGCGGCGACCGGCCCCCGGGACCGCCACGCCGGCCCCCGACGGGTGGCGGCGGCATGTCCTCGCGGTACGCACCGCCGCCGGTGCTCCCGGACGAGCCGGCCCGTCCCGACCGCGCCGACTTCATCGCCCCCATCGACCGCGACGAGGGCGAGGGTCGGCGTCGCGGTCCCGGCAAGGGTCCCGGCAAGGTGGCCCAGGCCAAGAAGAAGGCCACCACCGGCCGCGAGGCGCCCAAGGAGCGCGGCGGCAAGTGGCGCTACGACCCGAAGGACGACTACTAGGTCGGCCCTGCCGATCGTCCGCCTCGGTGTCGTAGAGGCAATGCCCCCTTCAGGCCGCAGCGCAGCGGCCGGAGGTCCATCATGTCCTACTTGGCCGCGCTCGTCCTCGGCGTGGTGCAGGGCCTGACGGAGTTCCTCCCGATCTCGTCGACGGCGCACGTGGCGCTGGCGGCGCGGGTCTTGGGCCTGCCGGATCAGGGGATGGCGGCCTACACGGCCGTGATCCAGCTCGGCACCCTCATCGCGGTGCTGGCGTACTTCGCGCGCGACCTGTGGCAGATCACGGTCGCCACGGTAGGCGCCCTGCTCCGGCCGCGCGACCTCGGCGCGCTGCTCTCGCCCCGGGCCGGTGAGGACCCCGCCACCGCCGAGCGCAACCTCCGCGCCCGCCTCGGGATGTTCATCGTCCTCGGCACGGTGCCCATCGGCCTGTGCGGCGTGGCGTTCAAGAAGCTCATCGAGCACCAGCTCCGCTCGCCGGCCGTGATGGCCGGGAGCCTCATCGTGCTGGCCCTGGTCCTCTACGTGGCCGAGCGCGTGGCGCAGCACCGGCGCGGGATCGACAGCCTCGGCCTGCGCGACGCCCTGGTCGTCGGGGGCGCCCAGGCGCTCGCGCTGATCCCGGGCGCGTCGCGCTCCGGGGTGACGCTCACGGCCGGGCTCCTGTGCGGCCTCCGGCGCGACGACGCGGCCCGCTTCTCGTTCCTGCTGTCGGTCCCCGCGGTGCTGGCGGCGGCGGTCTTCGAGATGAAGGACGCGGTCCGGAGCCCCACCCTCGGGCAGCACGGCCTCGGCATGGTCCTGGTCGGCACCGCGGCGGCCTTCGTGGTGGGCTACGCGACGATCGCGTGGCTCATGCGCTTCCTGCGCACGCGGACCACCATGCCCTTCGTGGTCTACCGCCTGCTCGTCGGCGCCCTCCTGATCGTGCTCGTGGTCACGGGCGTGATGAAGTAGGCTGGAGCCCCCGCGACGAGGGCCACGCTCAGTGAGTGAAGCACCCTCTAGCCTGCAGCCGTCAGGCTCCAGCCTCCAGCCTGCAGGCTCCAGCCTTGCCCGCCTGGTCTGCGCTCACCCGCGCCTCCTCCTGGTGGTCGCCCTACTCCTGACCGTCGCCTCCGCCCTCCTCGCTCGGCGCCTGGTCCTCGACACCGACGTGGTCGGCCTGCTCCCCCACCGCCTCGAGACGGCCGCGGCCTTCGCCCGGTTCGCGCGGGCCTTCGGCGGCGAGCAGACGCTGGTGGTCCTCGCTACCGGGGACGACCCCGAGGCCCTGCGCCGCTTCGCCGACGCCTACGCCGCGGCGCTCGGCCGTTCATCCCTCGTGCGCGCGGTGCGGCACCGCGTGGGGCAGGAGGCCGGGGAGCTGCTGCGACGCCACCTCGCCGTGCTCCTCGACGACGACGAGCTCGCCGAGGTGCAGGCCCGCGTCAGGCCGGCCGCGCTGGAGGCGCGCGCGCGGCGCCTCCGCGCCCTGGCGCAGGGTCCCGGCGGCGGCGCCGTCCTCGAACGCCGCACCCGCGACCCCCTCGAGGTGCTGCCGTTGCTGGGGCGACGCCTCGGCGCGAGCCGCAGCGCCGACCCGGAGACCGGGTACTTCGCCGCGCGCGACGGCCGCGCCCTGCTCCTCTTCGTCACGCCCGCGCGGCCCCCCGCCGACCTGGAGTTCGACGCGGCGCTCGAGCGCCTCGCGCTGACGACCGCCGCCGCCGTACCCGAGGGGCGCGGCATGCGGGTCCGCCTGACGGGGGCGCCCGCGTACCACCTGGCCTACGCCACCATGCTCCGCGGCGACCTCGTCCGCTCCACCACCTTCAGCCTGGTCGCAGTGCTCCTCCTGTTCGCCCTCTTCTTCCGCGTCGTGAGGATCCTGCCCTGGCTGGCGCTGGCCCTCGGCGCCGGCACGCTGTGGACCCTGGGCGCCGCGGCGGTCCTGTTCCAACACCTGGGGGCGGTCTCCCTGGCCTTCGCCGCCATCCTCCTCGGCATCGGGATCGACGTGCCGGTGCAGCTCTACAACCGGATGCGCGTGGAGCTGCCGACGCGGCCGCCGCGCGAGGCGCTCGCCGTCGCGCTCGCCGACATGCTCCGCCCCTCGCTGCTCGCGCTCCTGGGCCCGGCGGCGGTGTTCGGGGCCTGCGCCCTGTCCCAGTTCCGGGGCCTCCACGAGCTGGGCGCGCTCGCGGCGGTGGGGCTCTCCTTCAGCCTCGCCGCCACGCTCGGCCTCTTCCCGGCGTTGCTGCTGGTGCTGCCGCCACGCCTGTGGGTGGGCCCCTCCGGCGCGCCGGCCGCGCCGCGGCTGCTCGGGCCGTGGGGGCGTTTCTGCGCGCGCCGGCCCCGCCTGCTGGCCCTGGCGGCTGCGGTGATGGTCCTCGGCTCCCTGCCGCTGGCCGCCGGGCTGCGCCTGACGCCGCAGCTGCTCGACGAGCGCCCCGCCGGGCTCGCGCCCGCCGACCCCGAGCGCGCCATCGACGCCGCCTTCGGGCTCCGCGGCGGCAGCCGCATCGTCGGGCTGGCCGAGGCCGACGGCCCTACGGCCGAGGCCGCGTTGCGCGCCGGCGATGCCTGGGCGCGCGAGGCGACGCGGCTGCAGGCCCGCCAGCTGCTCACGGCCCACGACACCCTCGCGACCGTGCTGCCGTCCGCGGAGGAGCAGTCGCGCCGGCTCGCCAGGCTGAAGGCCCTCGACCCGGAGCGCGTGGCGCGCGACCTCGCCGTGGCCCTCGAGGCCGTCGGCATCCGCGCGGAGCCCTTCGTCGCGGGGCTCGCGCCGCTGCGCCAGCCGGCACGCATCGACCGGGAGACCCTCGCCCGGAGCCCGCTCCAGTGGGCGCTGGCCCTGCATCTGCGCGAGCACGACGGGCGCTGGACGGGCGCGACCTTCCTGCACCCGGCTCCCGACTCCGGCGACCGGCTGGCCCGGGAGCTGCACGACGCCGCCCGCCGCGTGGCCGCGGCCGCGCCGACGGCGCGCGTCTCGGTCACCGGCGGACCGCTCCTCGGCGAGGCGCTGCGCGTCGGCCTCGAGCGCGATCTGGTGCTGGTGACCGGCGCGTCCGTGGCGCTGACCCTCGCGCTCCTGCTCGGCTACTACCGCCGCGGCCGTCCGGCGGCGCTCGTCCTCCTCTCGCTCGGGGCCGCGTGGGTGCTCTTCGCGGCGCTGCTCCGCGCGCTCGGCGTGCCGCTCAACCTCTTCACCCTCCTCGCGGTCCCGTTCGTCCTGGGCTATGGCATCGACGACCACGTCTTCCTGGTGCACCGCGCCGGCGCGGGCGCCGCGGCCGCCGTCGCCACGACCGGGCGCGCCGTGGCCTTGACGTCGCTGTCCACCGCCGCCGGCTTCGGGGGCCTGCTCCTCGCGCGCCACGAGGGGCTGCGGCAGCTCGGCGCCGCGGGATCGCTCGCCGTCCTCGCCTGCCTGCTGGCCGCCCTGGCGTTGGCCCCGGCGCTGCTCCGCCTGCTCCTGCCGCCGCGCGCCTGAGGCCGGGCGACACGGAGGGCGGCTGGGGTCCGGCTCGTGCGGCCCGGGGTGATCGTGAGTATAATTGCCTGTTGTCCATTTTACTCATGAGCAAAATGGACTATAATCCATATCATGCACATTCCTCGCTACCTCCGCTCAGTGGTCGAGAAGGTGCTGGCGACCGGGAAGATGGTCTTCATCGGGGGGCCCAGGCAGGTCGGCAAGACGACGCTCGCTCTGGACCTCCTCGGCTCGGCCGCCAATGAGCGCCACCCCGCGTACCTCAACTGGGACGACCCCCGCGCGGCGCCGCGGGTGCGGCGGGCGGAGCTGCCTCCCGGCGAGCCGCTCATCATCTTCGACGAGATCCACAAGTACGCGCGCTGGCGCAACCTCCTCAAGGGCATCTACGACACCGAGAGGTCCTTCCGCCACATCGTCGTGACAGGCTCGGCGCGGCTCGACTACTACCGCAAGGGGGGCGACTCCCTGGCGAACCGCTATCGGTACTTCCGCCTGCACCCGTTCTCCCTGCCGGAGCTCGGCGCCACGCTGGGGGCGGGCACCGCCGACCGGCTGCTCGCCTTCGGCGGCTTCCCGGAGCCCCTGTTCCGCGGGGACGAGGCGGAGCACCGCATCTGGCAACGCGACCGGCTGGCCCGGGTCGTCCGCGAGGACCTCCGCGATCTCGAGCGCGTCCGGGAGGTCTCTCTCGTCGAGGAGCTGGTCGACCTCCTGCCGGCGAAGGTCGGCGCGCCGCTCTCCGTGGCCAACCTCCGCCAGGACCTCCAGGTGGACCACAAGACGGCCGCGCGGTGGCTCACCATCCTCGAGAACATGTACGTGTGCTTCCGTGTGCCGCCCTTCGGCGCGCCGCGAATCCGGGCGGTCAAGAAGGAACAGAAGCTCTACCTGTGGGACTGGTCCCAGGTGCGGGACGCCGGGGCCCGCTTCGAGAACCTGGTAGCGTGCCAGCTCCTGAAGTACTGCCACTTCGTCGAGGACACCGAAGGGCATCGCATGGAGCTCCGGTTCCTGCGCGACACCGACACCCGGGAGGTGGACTTCGTCGTGCTGCGCGACCGCCGCCCGCAGTTCGCCGTCGAGTGCAAGACCGGAGAGCGCGGCGTGGCCCCGGCGCTCCGCTACTTCGCCGCGCGGACCGGCGTCCCGCGCTGGTACCAGGTACACCTCGGCGAGCGACACTACTCGTCGGGCAACGTGACGGTCCTGCCATTCGCGCGGTTCTGCGAGGAGCTGCGCCTGCCGTAGCGCGTACCGGCACTTCGGCCTGCACTCTCGCGCCCCGCTCCGAAGAGCCCCGCGCCTCGAGTGTCGTCCGACAACGCGTCGTTCCTCAACTTCGGCAGGGTGAAGCGGTGGCGAGGGGGCCGGGGGGGCGCCGTGCGACAGAGATGTCCCTGGCGGGAGCGGCGGCCGGGCGGCTACTCGTAGAACGGCGCGTCGACGTCCACCGGGTGCGGTTCCCGCGACTCGGGGCGCAGCCGGCGGGAACAACTGAGGCTTCCCCCGCAGCTCACGGGGCCCGCGTGATCTCGGTCCCCATGACGCCGCATGCCTCGTTTGATCCGCGCCGAATTGCGCAGGATGTGCAACTGGAGCCCGATCAAAGCCTTGATGGCCGGCCAACTGCACACCTGGCGCAATTCGGCCTCGATCAAACCGGCCGCCGACGCCCGGCGCCGCGTGCCCCAGCCTGCTCCCCGTCCCCGTCCGCCGCACGACGGGGCCCGGGGAGCACGTACCCCGAACCACACGCCTGGCGTGGTATGGCAGAAGACGGGTTTCGCGAGGCGGGGCAGGCTCCTCAGCCCAGCCGCCCCCGAGATTGGAGAACCGCACCCACGTCCACCGGGGTCGGTCGCGGCGCCGCGCGGCCGTGGTATCTTCACCGCATGCGCAGACCCTGGGGTAAGGCGTCGATCATCCTCGCGTGCGCGGTGACGCAGCTGGCCTGCTCCTGCGGCGCCGGTCGGCAGACGCCACGCGCCGACGACGCCCCCGGCGCCGCCGCCGGCGAGGGCGGCAGCGCCGCGCCCGAGGTCGCCGCCGA
>JACRCY010000359.1 GCA_016218785.1 Deltaproteobacteria bacterium | reverse complement strand
GGCCCTGGCGCCGCTCGCGGCTGTGTTCCTGGACGGCGGCCCCGAGAATCGCCTGCGCGCCTTCGTGCTGATCGCCCTGGTGGCCGCGGGACTGCTGTGGCCGCTCGGCGCCCAGCTCGGTCTCGGCGCCGCGGCCTGGGTCGCGCTCGTGCTCGGCGATCTGGCGACCCGGGGCTTCGGCTGGCCCGACCCCGCCGACGCGGGGCGCTGGGCGTCGGAGCTGGCGGTCCTGCTCGTCGCCCTGGCGCTCGCGACCTATGCGCGCGCGCAGGCCGACGCGCGGGTCCGCGACGCCCTGGGGGCGGCGCGCCAAGTCGCCGAGGGGCTCGAGGTGCGCACCGTGTCCGAGCGGGTCGTCCAGACTCAGGAGGAGGAGCGCCGCCGGATCGCGCGCGACCTGCACGACAGCGTGGGCCAGCGCCTGACGGCCCTGCGCCTCGAGCTGGAGCTGGCGCGCGTCCGCGGGGACGCCCCCGCGCGCCTGCCGGACGTCGCCCATCTCTGTGACGAGGCGCTGCAGGATCTGCGCCGGGTCGTCAACGACCTGCGTCCCCCCGAGCTCGACTCGGCCGACCTGACCGAGATCCTGCGCGGCTACGCCGAGCGCTTCGAGGTGCGCACCGGCATCGCCACGTCGTTCCGCTGCCAGGGGCCGGTCGCGCCTCCCGAGAAGGTGGCGACCTGCCTGCTCCGGGTGCTGCAGGAGGCGCTGACCAACGTGAGCCGTCACGCGGGTGCGCGCGAGGTCGCGGTCATCGTCGCGGCTACCGAGAGGTCCCTGACCCTCGAGGTCGCCGACGACGGTTGCGGGTACGACCCGTGGGCCTCCTCGCCCGGCGCCGGGCTGCGCGGCATCCGCGAGCGGTGCGCGTTCCTCGGTGGTGACATGGAGGTGGAATCGAGCCCGGGCGAGGGGACGCGGCTGCGCATCCGGCTGCCGCTCGCGGAGCATGGCGCATGACGGCGCCACGGGTGCGGGTCCTCCTCGTCGAGGACCACCAGGTCGTGCGCGAGGGCCTGCGAGCGCTCCTGCGGGAGGAGCCCGACCTGGAGGTCGTGGGCGAGACCGGCGACGGGCGGGAGGCGCTGCGGCTGGCGCGCGAGGTCCGGCCGGACGTCGTCATAATGGACCTGACCCTCGAGGGGATGAGCGGGGTGGAGGCGATCCAGCAGCTCCGCCGCGAGCTGCCGGACCTGCCGGTGGTCGTGCTCTCCATGCACGACGACGCGGCCACGGTTGATCGGGCGCTCCGCGCCGGCGCGCGCGGCTACGTCCTCAAGGGGCGCGGCGTGGCCAGCCTGTGCGAGGCGCTCCGCGCGGCGCGGCGCGGCGAGGTCTACCTCAGCCCGGACGTCTCCGAGTTCGTGCTCCAGGGCTACCTGACCGGCGACCGTCCGGCCGAGGACCCCCTGACCGACCGCGAGCGCCACATCCTGGGTCTGATCGCGGAAGGCCTCACCGCCCGCGAGATCGCCGGTCGCCTGGGCCTCAAGCCCAAGACGGTCGAGAACCACCGCGCCGCCATCATGGACAAGCTGGGGATCCACACCACCGCGGGCCTGGTGCGCCATGCCGTGCGCACCGGGCTCGTCCGCTGACGGCCCCGGGCCACGCCTGGGTGGTTTTCCCGGGGCGGCAGGGTGGAACCACTCTGGCGGTCCCGCCGCGGGCCGGCGACGATCGGAGAAGGCCGGCTGTCGTCGGATGCGGACCAGCTTCTGGCGAGCCAACGGCCCGAGGGTGGGGCATGCGACGCGTGCTCGCGGCGAGCAACTCGGACGTGATGCGGCTCCTGGGGTCGCGCGCCTGCCGCCGCCTGGAGCTGGACTGTCATGTGGTGACCTCCGGCCGCGAGGCGCTGGAACGGGCGCACTACCTGCGGCCGTGCCTCGCGATCCTCGACGTGGACATGCCGGAGCTCGACGGGTACTCGGTCTGTGAGCGCCTCAAGGCCGACCCCGACCTGGAGCCGATGCCAGTGATGCTGGTCGCGTCGGGACCGCCGACGGTCGCCCAGATCCGACGGCTCCGCGGCGCTGGGGCCGACGATCTCATGGTCGTCCCGGTCGACCAGGCCGAGTTCCTCGCCCACCTGGGTGTGCTCCTCGGCCTGCCCCACCGGCGCAGCCCGCGGCTGCAGGTGGAGCTGGTCGCCTGGGTGCGCTCCGGCGTCCAGGTGTGGGCCGGCCGGGTCGACGACCTGTCCATGCACGGGGTGCGGGTCCGCCTCGAGCGACCGCTGCCGTCGGTCGAGTCGGTCCGCGTGCGGCTGGTGCCGCCGCGCGACGCCACCGATCTGGTGCTGGACGCGCGGGTGGTGTGGCGGGGCTCCGGCGACCACGTGGCCGGCCTGGAGTTCACGTCGGTGACCCCGGCGCAGCGCAACTGGCTCGAGGTCGCGGTCCGCTGGGAGGCGGTCGAGGAGGACGGCATCCTGCGCGTCTACCTGCAGGGCGCCTTCAACGAGTGGACGGACTTCTCGGGGCTCGAACGGCTGGCGGCGCCGCGGCTCGACTTCGACGCCGCGGACGTCCGCTACGTCAACTCGCACGGGGCCCGGCGGTGGACCGCGGCCCTCGAGCGCGTCGACCGCGTCGATCGCTACACCTTCTCCCGCTGCTCCCCGCCCTTCGTCATGCAGGCGGCGCAGGTGGGCAACTTCCTGGGCCGCGGGGAGGTGCTCTCCTTCTCGGCCCCCTACCACTGCCAGGACTGCGACCACGACGAGACGCGCCTCCTGCAGACCGCCGCGGTCGCGCCGGCGCTCGCCGCCCACGAGCCGCCGCGCTTCCGCTGCCAGGAGTGCGGCGGGAGCCTGATCCTCGACGACATCCCGGAACGCTACCTCGCGTTCGTGAGCCACCCGTGAGCCGCCGCTCCTGCTCGCATTGTCGCTCTCGCCTGGCGGCCCCGACCGGCCCTGGCGCTCTTCCCCCCCAAGTGCCTAGAGCCGGCTGGGTCGCCAGGCCTTCTTGCCGTCCGGGGTGAGCGCGATCGTGCGGCCCGCGCCCGCCGGCGCCGGGGCTACAGCTTGCTCAGGTCGAGCACCTTCACCGGACCGTCGCTGAAGACCACGGCCTGCGGCGGCGGGGCCGCGAGCGCGAAGCCCCTTGCCTTGTTCGTCCTGATGAGCTGGCGGGCGCGCTCCTTCCAGCGCTTGGCGATGCCGCGGTCGGACATGGCGCGGTACTCGGCCTCTGCCCCGAGGTCCCGGGTGTCCACGATGAGATGGGTGAGCCGGTACCTGCCGGCCAGCTCCTTCAGGGGCGTCAGGTCGGCGGCGTAGTAGGCGTCGTAGAAGCCGGCGACGCGGGCGTCCATCTCGACGTTGAACTTGTCGAAGAAGCCGACGTTGGTCATGTACGAGAACAGCATCTTGCGCCTCGCGAAGGTCTGCACGAACGACGCCGGCCACGCCTTCTGCGCGAGGTGGGCTCCCTCGGGCAGCGTCGCCGCGAACTTCACGATGGGGGTCACCTCGGTCTTCCAGACCTTCAGGTACTGACCGGCGGGGATGCCGGTGCCCCACAGCCCGAGGAACAGAGCGGCCACGACGACCGCGGCGGCGTGCCCCGCCCAGGCCTTCAGTTCGCGCTCGAACGCCAGCCAGGCCAGGACCGGCACGCCGAGGAGGAACAGCGACGGGAAGGTGAACTCGAGCATCCGCTCCGGCAGGTGGAGCCGCAGCGCCACGGCGCGCGACACGTAGAAGGCGAGCACCGAGGTCGCGATCAGCGCGGGCCAGGCCAGCGGGAACCGCCGGAGCCGCGGGATCGCGACCCCGAGCAGCGTGAAGACGATGGCCCACGAGATCGCCCGCCCGGACTGCCCCTTCCAGCGGTGGACCTTCGCCGAGAGCGGCTTGCCGCTCTCCGCGTAGAAGTCGTGGGCCGTGTCCTCGAGCGCCGTGCCGAAGGTCTTGAGCGTGAACTGCTCCATCCCCTGGGCGGCGACGTTGATTGGCTTCCCCACCCGGGCGCTCCAGGTGGAGGTGTGCGCGAACACGATGCCGCCCGCCACGACCCCGGCGACCAGGTAGCGGAGCCAGGGGCCGCGCTCCCGCCGGCGCAGGAGCATCAGCCCGTACGCCGGGAAGCAGCACAGGAAGGACGTCGGGTAGGCCGCCGCCTGGAGCACCAGGGTGACGAGGGTGCGCCTCTCGGCCTGCTCGACCGAGTACCGGAGGAAGGCGACCACCAGCGGGTACGCGAAGGCCCGCGGGTTTGACCCCAGCATGCGGTCCCAGACGCCGAAGTGGTGCACCAGCACGATGGCCACCGCCGCGCCCAGGGCGGCGCCACCGAGTCGCCGGCCGAACATGAACCCCTGCCAGACGGTGAAGACGAACAGGGCGAACGGCAGCAGCTTGGAGAGGACGTTCGCGCTGGTGAAGAAGGTGCCGACCCAGTAGTACAGGTTCCAGAGCGGCGTCGTCATGGCGTGACGCAGCTCGACGTTGATGTCGTCCCGGAACAGCCCCGAGCCGTGGTAGCGGAACGTGGGGAGGAGCTGGCCGCACGCGTCCCACTCGAGGGTGTAGACGTCGAACAGCCCCTTGGTCTGGGTGGCCAGGAAGGCGATGGTGTAGGTCACCGCCGCGAGCACGAGGAGCGCGGTCGCGGCCCACTGCAACCGCGGGACCAGGCCCGAGGGCGGGCGGACCTCCTCGACCACGGCCGCCAGCGAGCGCCGCATGGCGGCTCGCCCGTTCGTCAGCCAGCGTCTCAGGACCTCGCCCCCGGCCATGGCGCGGGGCCGAGCATACCAGCATCCAAGCGTCCGTGCCCGCGTGACGGAGGCTGGTGACAGCGAGCCAGCCCCGCGGCACAATCACGCTGGTCACGCCGGCCAGGAGAGCGAGCATGTCCACGGTCCCTGCCTACGCCGCACCGTCCGCGCGAGCGCCGCTCGCGCCCTTCACCGTCGACCGCCGCGATCCCGGGCCGCTCGACGTCGCCATCGACATCGTTTTCTGCGGCGTGTGCCACTCGGACGTCCACCAGGCGCGCGACGAGTGGGGGGGCTCGATCTTCCCCATGGTCCCGGGGCACGAGATCGTCGGCCGGGTGAGCCGGGTCGGCGCGCGCGTGGCGGAGGTCAAGGTCGGAGACCTGGTCGGCGTCGGCTGCCTCGTGGACTCCTGCCGCGAGTGCGGCCAGTGCCGCCGCGACCGCGAGCAGTTCTGCCAGCGCGGCCCGGCCCTCACCTACAACGGCACCGAGCTGGACCGCAAGACGCCCACCTACGGCGGCTACTCCACGCAGGTGGTCGTCACCGAGAAGTTCGTCCTCCGCGTCCCCGCCGGCCTCGACCCGGCCGCAGCCGCGCCGCTGCTGTGCGCGGGCATCACCACCTACTCGCCGCTGCGCCAGTGGGGCTGCAAGGCCGGCGACCACGTGGGCGTGGTGGGCCTGGGCGGCCTCGGGCACATGGCCGTCAAGCTGGCCTCCTCCATGGGCGCCGAGGTCACGATGCTGAGCACGTCGCCCGCCAAGGAGGCCGACGCGCGCCGCCTGGGCGCGCACGGCTTCGCGTCGACCCGCGACGACGGCATCTTCAAGCGCCTGGCCGGGCGCTTCGACCTCCTCGTGGACACGGTCTCGGTCCCGCACGACTACAACAAGTACCTGGGCCTGCTCCGCCCCGAAGGGGCCATGGTGCTCGTGGGCGCGCCGCCCGAGCCGAGCCCGTTCTCCTCGTTCGCGCTCATCATGGGCAACAAGCGGCTCGCCGGCTCGCTGATCGGCGGCATCGCCGAGACCCAGGAGATGCTCGACTACTGCGGCGCCCACAGGATCACCGCGGACATCGAGGTCATCCCCATCCAGAAGATCAACGAGGCCTACGAGCGCATGCTCAAGTCCGACGTCCGCTACCGCTTCGTCATCGACACCGCGAGCCTCAAGGGCGCCTGAGGCTGCGCCGCGGTGCCAGGATCCCGGCGTCAGTCGATCGGGCAGGTGCTGCGCACCGAGACCGATTTCAGCGTCGGCGTGGTGCCGGAGACCTCGGCGCCGAGCGTGATCTCCAGCTGGAGGTACGTGGCCTGCGACGAGCCGGGCGTGGCGGCCTCGAGGATCGCCTTCAGGTCCGCGGGCGAGGCGTCGCTGGGCTGCCGGGCCACTGACACCCAGGGCCTCGCGGCCAGGTCGGTCTCGGAGTTGGCCGTGCGGGCGCGGAAGCGCACGAACATGCCCGGGCCGGTGACCGCGTCCCACACGAGCTGCAGCCACTGCTGCTGCGGCCCGCACCCCTTCAGGATGGGCCGGTAGAAGCCGAGGGGGGGCGCCACGTTCTGGAGCTGGAAACCGGTCATGTCGCTGTAGGTGTAGGGGTTCCGTCCCGTCGGGAAGCCCTGCACCGCGAGCGTGTTCGGGTCGATCCTGTACGCCGTCGACGCCGTCTGCGAGATGCACCAGATGTTGTGCTCGAAGTCGACCGCCATCCCCTTGCAGCCGCCTGCGGTGGGCGCGCCCGGCCGCATCACCAGGGTGGCGGCGTCGATGCGGATGGCGCCGTAGTCGCGGCCCGCGGCCCAGATGGAGCCGGCGCCGTCCGCGGCGATGCCGCCGTAGTTGTCGGTGCCCACGCTGAGCGACGTCCAGGTGCGGGGTCCGGGCTGGTAGCGGGCCACGCAGGCGCCGCCGCCGAGCCACACGTTCCCGTCCTGGTCAGTCGTGATGCCGTACTGGCAGCCCGGCGCGGCGATCGACTCCCACTGCAGGGTGGCCGTGTCGATGCGCACGAGGTTCCCGCCCTGGACCCACAGGTTCCCGTTGCCGTCGAAGGCCATGCCGTAGGGGTGATGCCCCGGGATGCTCACCTCGGCGAGCTGCGCCCCCGTCTGCGAGTCGAGGCGGACCACCTTCTCGAGGCTGTACAGGCCGATCCAGACGCTCGACGAGGCCTCGCCGTCGGGGCCGAAGCTGTAGTCGAAGGCCGCGGCGCGCGCGAGCGCGCCCGCCGGGAACTCGTGGGACCAGAGCACGCACTCGTCCTGCCCCCACGGCAGCACGTTGCCGGGCCCGGTGGAGGTCTCGATCTGCCCGTTGCCGTTCTTGTCGGGGCAGGTGGCCTTGTCGGCGTGGATTCGCACCGCGCTCGAGCCGCCGCGGTTGGCGACCACCACGTCGCCTGTGAGCCCGACGGTGGTGCGCGACGGGTCGGAGGTGCCGGGACCGGTGCGGTAGCGCCCCTCCTCCACGCCCGTCTTCGTGTTGATCTTCGAGACCGTGTTGTCCGGGCTGTTGGCCACCCAGATGTAGCTGAGCGTGATGGTCGTGGCCTCGGCGTCGAGCACCAGGTCGCCGTTGGGATCGAGCTTCACGCCCGAGGAGTCGCCGGAGGTGGGGGTGAGGGGGACCTCCATGGCAGGCTCGCCCGCGTCCGGCGTCGGGTTGAGGGGCAGGCCGCCGTCGCCGGCCACGGTGCCGCCGTCGCCGCTCGAGCCGCCGCCGCCGCCGTGTCCGCCGCCCGCCTGAACTATGGAGCCGAGGCCGCAGCCGCTGAGGAGGAGGACCAGGATCACGAGTGGAACGAGGACCAGGGCCGCGAGTGATCGCCACATGACCGCCGATCATGCAAGCCACGATCCTGGGTAATCCCCAGTGATCTCGAAGGCAAGCGCCACTGAGTGTAGCCGCGGGGGCTACGCTCTGATCAGCCCTCGCCCCACCTGTACGGGGGCTGCACAGGTCAGGGGCGGCGCGGCCCCGGCCTCAGAGCGCGCTTGAGGTACTGGCCGGTGTACGAGCCCGGAACGGCGGCGACCTCCTCAGGCGTCCCCGCGGCGACGACCCGGCCGCCGGCGGCGCCGCCCTCGGGCCCGAGGTCGATCACGTGGTCGCAGGTCTTGACCACGTCGAGGTTGTGCTCGATGACGACCACGGTGTTGCCGGCGTCGGCGAGCCGCGCGAGCACGGCGAGGAGCTTGCGCACGTCGTCGAAGTGCAGCCCCGTGGTCGGCTCGTCGAGGAGGTAGAGCGTGCGGCCGGTGTCGCGGCGCGCCAGCTCGCGGGACAGCTTGATGCGCTGCGCCTCGCCGCCCGACAGCGTGGGGGCGGGCTGGCCGAGCGCGATGTAGCCGAGGCCCACGTCGTAGATCGTGTCGAGGATCTTGCGCAGGTGGCGGTGGTGGGCGAAGACCTCGCGCGCCTCCTCGACGGAGGTGTCGAGCAACTCGGCGATGTTCCGCCCCTTGTAGGTCACCCGCAGCGTCGCCTCGTTGTAGCGCTTGCCGTGGCACACCTCGCAGGGGACGTAGACGTCGGGGAGGAAGTGCATCTCGACGCGCTTGTGGCCGTCCCCCTCGCACGCCTCGCACCGCCCGCCGCGCACGTTGAACGAGAAGCGGCCCGGCTTGTAGCCGTAGGCGCGCGCCTCGGGCGTCATGGAGTACAGGTCGCGGATCGGGTCGAAGGCCTTGGTGTAGGTCGCGGGGTTGCTGCGGGACGTCCGGCCGATGGGGTCCTGGTCGATGAGCACGACCTTGTCGAGCTGCTCCACGCCGCGCAGCGCCCGGTGCGCGCCCCCCGCCTCGCGCGCGCCGAGGAGCCTGCGCCGCAGCGCCGGGTAGAGGATGCCGATGACGAGCGACGACTTGCCCGCGCCCGAGACCCCCGTGACCGCGACCATCTGGCCGAGCGGGATGCGGACGTCGACGCTCGCGAGGTTGTTCTCGGCGGCGCCGACGACCTCCAGCCACCCCTGGGGCTCCCGGCGCGACGCCGGCACCGCGATGCGCTCGCGGCCCGCGAGGTAGCGGCCGGTGAGCGTGTCGGCCCGGGCCAGCTCCGCCGGGGAGCCCGAGAAGACCACCTGGCCGCCGCTGCGGCCCGCGCCCGGGCCGAAGTCCACCACGTGGTCGGCGCTCTCCATGGTCTCCTGGTCGTGCTCGACCACGATCACGCTGTTGCCCACGTCGCGCAGGCGCTTGAGGGTGTCGATGAGGCGGCGGTTGTCGCGCGGGTGGAGCCCGATGGAGGGCTCGTCGAGCACGTACATGACGCCCGAGAGCTCGGCGCCGAGCTGCGAGGCCAGCCGGATGCGCTGCGCCTCCCCGCCGGAGAGGGTGGTCGCGGCGCGGTCGATGGAGAGGTAGTCGAGCCCGACGTTGACCAGGAACTGGAGGCGGCCGTTGATCTCTTTGAAGACCTCCTCGGCGATGATCGCGCGCGCGCCGGTGAGCCGGAGCGAGCGGAAGTGCTCCGCGGCCTGCGTCACGGTCAGGTGCGCCACCTGCACGATGGAGACGTCGCCCACGTAGACCGAGCGCGCCTCGGGCCGCAGCCGCTCCCCCTTGCAGGCGCGGCACTGCTTCTCGCGCATGAACTGCTGGTAGTACTCCCGGGCCCCCGCGGACTTGGTCTCGCGGACGCGCCGCATCAGCGTGGGGATCACGCCGTCCCAGCGGGCGCGCCACTCGCCGCGGCCGTGGACGCCGTTCCAGGTGATGCGGAAGCGCCGGTCCCCCGCGCCGTAGAGGAGGATCTCGCGCTGCCGGGCCGTCAACTCGCCCACGGGCCGGTCGGGGTCGATGCCGAACTCGCGGCTCAGGCCCGCGAACATGGACGCGGTGAGGCCGCCACCGAAGCCGGCCACGTCGATGGCGCCCCGGCTGAGCGAGCGGCCGGGGTCGGGGATGACGAAGTCCGGGTCGATCTCGAGAATGGTCCCGAGGCCCGTGCAGTCGGGGCACATCCCGAGCGGGGAGTTGAAGGAGAAGGTCTGCGGCGTCAGCTCCGGGAAGCCGATGCCGCACGAGGTGCAGCCGCGCTCCTCGGAGAACGACAGCGTCTGCACCCCGTCGGCCGGCACCGCGGCTGACATGGGAACCCGGGGAGGGTTCCCATGCCCTCCCGCGATGGGACCCGCAGGGCCGCCACCGTCCGGT
>JACRCY010000358.1 GCA_016218785.1 Deltaproteobacteria bacterium | reverse complement strand
CGAAGATCGCGGCGCGCTTCGTGTCGCGCTACCGCGTGGCGATCGCGCGGCGCGCCCGCCGCACCAAGCGGGCGAAGAAAGGGACTGCCCACGACCCGCTGGCCGAGGTCGCGGGCGTCTGAGCCCGGCTTCCCCGCCCGGCCGGCGCCGGAGTCGCCGGCAGTTCAGCCCGGGTGTGCCAGCGCGCCCTCCACGGCCGTGTCCTTTCGACCCCTGCTGGCAGCGCGAACCCGAAGCCGGGTGAGCGGGGGCGCGCACCGGCTCCCCTGCCGCCTACCCCACCTCGCCCGGAGACGGCGCTTTGTCCTTCCTACCCGTGCACCGATTGGCTCCCGCAACCCCGCGAAGCAGATTCGGTTTTCCGGGGAGGAGCCTTCCCGGCCGCGGCTGAAGCTCCCCGGCCGCGGCTGAAGCTCTGCGCGGCGCCGAGTTGGGCCTCCTATCGCCCAGTTGCCTTTTCGCGGACCCCCGGCGTGTCAGCGGGGTGTGGTAGTCTCGCCCCAGCAGCCGGGCACCGCCCCGAACCGATGGTCGAACACGAGTTGGCCGGCGCCACCTCGCCACGCGGCTCGCACCACCCGCTGATCCTGGCGTCCTGCCCGCCAGGCCGGAGGCGAATGAGCACGACGGACGCCGCTCCGCAGCCGCGTTGGGATTTCCTCGCGACCTTCGGGCGACCGGACTCCACGCTCGCCCCGGACACGTGGGGCGCGTTGCTGCAAGGCTGGTTCGGCCTGGCGCGCCAGGTCGCCGACCGGCTGGGCGACGAGGTCCAGACCCTCGTCAGATTGTGGGACGACCGCCTGCAGGACTTCGGCCGCGAGCCCACGCGGCACGACTGGAGCACGTTCCGGCCGCTGCGACCGCAGGGCGAGAACGACTGGTCGGACTGGCTGGCGTACCTGCTTGAGTCCTCGGACTCGGGCGTCTTCGCGCACGCGTGGCTTGGCCCGGTGGCTGGGGACGGGCACGCGGAGCATGCGAGCCCCGTGGTCGAGCGCGAGCTGGAGGTCGGTGATCGCCGGGCCGACCTCGTCATCCATTGGCGCTCGGGCGACCGTCACACCCACGTCGAGGTGAAGATCGACGACCCCAACCTCGACAAGACATTCGAGACCGCCAGACTGGTGCACGACCTGTGGCCCGCGTCGCACCAGTGGACGGACTTCATCCTCCTGCGCGAGGGAGCCCTCGACGACTGGGCGCCGGCCGAGCAACGCTGCAGCGGCCAGGGCCCCCGAGTCGAAGCCCTCACCTGGACGGATGTGGCTGCCGTCCTGCGCCAGGCGCTCGCGCGCGATGGGGAAAGCGTGACGTGGCGCGCCTGGGCGTACGCTTTCTGTGGCGTAGTCGAGTCGCGACTCCTCGGCCACGGACCCCCGGACGCACTACGGCCGGCGCTGCGGCAGCTCCAGGCCCTACGGGCCCGGATTCGGGTCCTGTCGTCGATACGCGAGGTGAGGACCGATGCACGACACGCTTGAGTCGTTCCTGCGGGAGGGCGTCCACCGCTACCCGGAGGCCAAGAGCGCGGTTGACGGCTTCCAGACGGAGATGCAGAGGCGACTCGTCGCCATCCTCGAGGCGCGCACCTGGCGGCAGCTCAAGCCACGAACCGCCAACGAGTGGGCGCCCGAGAACAGGTTCACGCACACGGTGAACGACGGCTGTTGGGCCGGGGCGCTCATCCACGGCCGCACGCGCTTGGGAGATGACACGCAGGTGGCAATCGGTATTTGGTGGGAGCCGCGGCACCTGCGCAAGCCAGTGGTCTTCTTCGCCCACCTCAACGTGGATGCGAAGCCGTTCGTGTTCACCCGCGAGTCCGACCACGACCACGTGAAACGGACCGAGGCCGAGCCTCCCTACGTCCGCTACTACCTCGAGCCCGGCAAGGATGTCGACTTCGATCGTGACTTCGGCCTGCTGCTCGACCAGCTCGAGGCGGTGATGGCAGCATGACGGTTCCAGCGAGGTCTGAGGGGGGGGCCCACTTCACGCCGGAGGGGATGCGCGACCTGTTGTCCAGGTGTGGCTTCACGGTCTCCGACGAGCAGTACCTTGTGGGTCAGGACCCGCGTCACGCCCCGCCACCGAGCGGCCTGGAAGGCGAAGTGCGTCGCTTCCTGGGCGAGCAGTGGACGGCGGGCCTGTTCGAGCACCAGGCGCGCGCCATCGAGGAGGCCTTGGCAGGCCGAGACGTGTGCCTGGCCACCTCGACCGCATCCGGGAAGAGTCTCGTCTACCAGGCAGTAGCGGCCCACCTGGTCCGCGTCGGCGGCGCGGGCGTCCGGGTTCTCGCCCTCTACCCTGCACGCGCCCTCATCCAGGACCAGCTCGAGCAGTGGTCGAAGCTGGTGACCCCGCTGGGGGTGCGGGTTGGCTACGTGGACGGGGGGGTCCCCGTCGACCGGCGGGTGGCCGTGCTCCAGGGAGCGCAGGTGTTGCTCGCCACCCCGGACGTGGTGCATGCGTGGATGATGGGCCGGTTGGCGGACGCGGGCGTCCGCCAGTTCCTCAAGTCGGTTCGCCTGCTCGTGCTTGACGAGACGCATGTCTACGAGGGCGTCTTCGGAACCAACATGGCCTACCTTCTCCGCAGGCTCGACGTTGCCTGCGGAGAACACCAGATCATCTGTACCACGGCCACACTCGGTCGGCCGGCTGACTTCGTCGAGCAACTCACGGGGCGGAAGCCGGCGACCTTTGGGCCAGACACAGACGCGGCCCGCATACCGCCGAAGGCAGTGATTCTCGCGGAGGAGACGGCGGGGCGGAGCTTCGAAAACACCGCCCGGTTCCTCGCTGCCCTGGCGCGCGCGGGCCCCGGCCGCTTCCTCGCATTCGGCGACTCGCGCCGAATGGTCGAGCGGCTCGTGGTCGCAACCCTACGGATTATGCGCGAGGAGGGCGCTGCCACGCGAGGGGGAGACGATGCTCCCGAGGATCTCGACCTGAGTGCCGGGGCGCCGCCGGTTCTTCCCTATCGGGCGGGCTACGAGGCCCTGGATCGGAACGCGATCCAACGTTCGCTCGCAAAGGGCGAGTTGGCCGGCGTCGTTTCCACCAGCGCCCTGGAGCTCGGGATCGACATTGGTGAAATCGACGTCGTCGTCATGCTGGGCGCCCCTTCATCCCCGAAGGCGTTCTGGCAGAGGCTGGGACGCGCCGGCCGGCGCCACCCCGGCTTCGGTGTCGTGCTTGACGACCGCCGCCGGATCTCGGCGAGCACCGGGGGCCTCGCCAGCTACATGAAACGACCGATGGAAGCGAACTGGCTGTACCTCGACAACAGGTACATCCAGTACTCGCACGCGCTGTGCGCCGCCTGGGAGGTCGCCGCGCTCGGTGCCGGCCCTCTGGACCTCCGCTCCTTCGAGACCTTGCCGGGCGACTACATGAGGCTCCTCGCCAACGAGCTCAACCCAACCGAGCAGGTCCCCGTCGATCTCTACCCCCTGAAGCAGCGGGCGCAGAACGACCCTCACCACGAGTTCCTGCTTCGCAGCGCCGCCGACCCGAGCTACCAGGTCGAAGAGATGCATGGGCGGGGCAAGCTCGGCAACCTGACGCTCGCGCAGGTTCTTCGAGAAGGGTACCCGGGCGCCGTCTACTACTACATGGCCAGGCCCTACCGGGTCGTCGCGATGCATGCGCGCAGGGGCCTCCTCGAGGTCAGGCGAGAGAAGTACCTCTCGACGTCGCCCATCGCGCAGGCGAAGGTGTTCCCGCAGTTCGGGGGCGGCACCTTGCGCTTGATGACCTCGGAGGATGGATTCGCCGCCGAGGTGGAGGTTCAGGCCAGCGAGCGCGTTCTCGGGTTCGTGGAGCAGCGCGGTCGCGTCAAGGAGGAACACAGGTACGGTGCCGGATCTCCGTTCTCGCAGCGCGAGCTCAACCGGTTCTTCCAGACGACCGGCGTGTGCTGGTGGTTCGGCGGGCTGCCGCCGCTCTCGCAGGAGGCCGTGGACCTCGTCCTCGAAGCGTTCTGCACCGATTTCAGCGTGTCGGAACGCGACCTCGGTGTCGGCCTCTTCTTCTCGAAGACATCGCCCCTTCGAGCCGAACGCTGCGAGGGCTGGTGCATCTACGACGCTACCCAGGGGAGCCTGCGGTTGACGCGTCTGCTCGCGGCCCATTTCTCAGACGTCGTCACGGCCGCAATCGAGCTGGCCCGGGAACGCGGCGACCGGGCCCTGGCCACGGAACTGAGCCACTTCGACACGGCGGCCAACGAGCTCCAGGCCACCTCGGTCGAGGCGTTGCAGGAGCCCGTCCCCGCCGCCAGTCGAAACAGCGAATCGGAGATCGTTGCCCCGGGTGAAGTGGCGATTTTCGAAGGGATGCAGGGTTCGGAGAACGTACGCGTGGTAGGTTGGCGATACACGCCCCAGGGGGTCATGTACGAGTTGGAGCCTCCCACGACGGGCGTGAAGCGGATGGTCGCGGCGCGTGCCGTGCGGCCGATTTTCGGCACGACGAGACTCGTCCGCGTGAACCTAGTGACCGGTGAGGAGATCGGGTAGCGGCAAGGTGCTCAGATCAGACGATCGGCAGGAGCGGGACGCACTTCGTCGCCGCCTCGGCGACCGGGAGTCCCAAGAAATCGGCGCGAGTGAGGCAATCAATGCCCGACCATACCTACTTCGCGAACCTCATCTGGCAGATCGCCGACCTCCTCCGGGGCCCATACCGCCCACCGCAGTACGAGCGGGTCATGCTGCCCATGACGGTGCTCCGTCGCTTCGACTGCGTGCTGGCTCCGACCAAGGCCAAGGTGCTGGCCGAGTACCAGAAGCGCAAGGGCGGCAAGCTCAACGACGACGCGGTCGACAAGCTGCTGAACAAGGCAGCCGGCCAGCGGTTCCACAACCATTCGCCACTCGACTTCGACAAGCTCAAAGGCGACCCCGACCAGGCCCACCGGCACCTCGTCAGCTACATCAAGGGATTCTCGGCCAACGTGCGCACTATCTTCGACTACTTCGAGTTTGAGACCGAGATCGAGAAGATGCGCGAGGCCGACATCCTCTTCCTCGTCGTGTCGAAGTTCGCCGAGGTGGACCTCCACCCGGACGCGGTGCCGAACGCCCAGATGGGGCTGATCTTCGAGAACCTCATTCGCCGCTTCAACGAGCTCGCGAACGAGACCGCCGGCGACCACTTCACTCCTCGCGAGGTGATCCGCTTGATGGTCAACATCCTGTTCATCCAGGATGACAAGCTGCTCGCCACCCCGGGAACCGTGCGGAAGCTGCTCGACCCGGCGTGCGGCACGGGCGGCATGCTGGCCGAGGCACAGAACTACCTACGCGAGCACCACGCGCAGGCCCGCCTGTACGTCTACGGCCAGGACTACAACAAGCGGGCATTCGCCACTGCGGCGTCCGACATGCTCATGAAGGAGGTAGACCACAACGGCGGGGGCGATAACGTCAAGTTCGGCGACAGCTTCACCGACGACCAGTTCGAGCGCGAGACCTTCGACTACCTCCTCGCCAACCCGCCCTTCGGTGTGGAGTGGAAGAAGCAGCAGGGCGAGATCGAGCGCGAGCGCGACAAGCTTGGCTTGGCAGGCCGCTTCGGTGCCGGGCTCCCGCGCATCAACGACGGTGCGCTGTTGTTCCTCCAGCACATGATCAGCAAGTTCGAGCCGGTGCTGCCGGCGCAGCAGAAGCACGGCTCGCGCCTGGCCATCGTCTTCAACGGCTCCCCGCTCTTTACCGGCGGTGCGGGCTCGGGCGAGACCAACATCCGCAAGTGGATCATCGAGAACGACTGGCTCGAGGCCATCGTCGCCCTGCCCGAGCAGATGTTCTACAACACGGGCATCGGCACGTACGTCTGGATCGTCACGAACCGCAAGGAGAAACGGCGCAAGGGGAAGATCCAGCTTCTCGACGCGCGTGAGTTCTACGTGCCCATGCGCCGCAGCCTGGGCGACAAGCGGCGCAAGATCGGCGAGAAGGAGGACGGACGCGACCAGATCGCCGAGATCGTGCAGCTCTATGGCCGCTTCGCCGAAGGCGAGACCTCGAAGATCTTCGACAACGCCGACTTCGGCTACACCCGCGTCACCGTCGAGCGCCCGCTGCGGCTGCGCTATCACATCACCGACGAGGCCAAGGCGCGGTTTCTCAAGGCCACGCCGGACTTGGACGATGACCTTGAGGCAATCGATCAGGCCTTGGGCCGTGAACCGCTGCGGGACTGGGCCGCCGCCTGGAAGCGGATCGAGCAGGTGCTCCATGCGCGCGGCGTCCGGTGGCGCCCCGCGTGGCAAAAGCAGTTCCGCGAGGAGTTTGCCCGGAAGGACCCCGAGGCACACCCGGTAGCCAAGGGGGGGCGCGGTGAAGGCTACGAGCCCGACCCCGACCTTCGCGACTTCGAGAACGTGCCGCTCAAGGAGGACATCGACGCCTACTTCGAGCGCGAGGTGCGCCCGCACGTGCCCGACGCCTGGATGGACCGCAGCAAGGATAGGGTAGGCTACGAGATCAACTTCAACCGCCACTTCTACAAGTACACGCCGCCGCGGCCGCTGGAGCAGATCGACGCCGACCTCAAGCGGGCCGAGGACGAGGTTCTGCGGCTGCTGCAGGAGGTGACCGCGTGACGGCCCCCTCGCCACCGAGGGGTGGCCCTGTCGAGGCGTGGCATGGTCTGGTCCCTGCTGGATGGTCGGTGAAGCAGCTAAAGTGGGCCATCACCTTTCAGCGCGGTCACGACTTGCCGAGCGAGGACCGCGAAGCCGGCCCGGTCCCTGTCGTTACCTCTGGCGGGGTCACGGCCTGGCACAATGTGGCGAAGGCGGTGGGACCAGGCATCGTCACGGGACGGTACGGCACGATAGGCGAGTTTCACCTCGTCGAGCAGGACTACTGGCCCCTCAACACCGCACTCTACAGCATCGACCTGCACGGCAACGACCCGGGGTTCCTCCGCTACATGCTGGAGCCACTCGCGCCGCTGTTCCACGTCAATGCGGCCAAGTCTGCGGTGCCCGGCGTCGATCGTTCCGACATCCACACGATCCCTGTAGGGGTCCCGCCTCTCCCGACTCAACGGGTGATCGCCGCTTTCCTTGATCCCGTGACGGCGCGGCTTGATGCCTTGGTAGCGGCGAAGGAGCACGTGCTCGAGTTGTTGGCTGAGAAACGACGGGCGCTTATCACCCGCGCCGTCACCCGCGGGCTCGACCCCCACGCCCCCCTCCGTGACTCCGGTATCCCGTGGCTCGGCTACATTCCCTCGCCCTGGGCCATAAGCCGGCTCAAGTTTCTGGCGACAGAGCCACTAGCGTACGGTGCCAATGAAGCTGCGCTGGAGGACGACCCCAGCTTCCCTCGCTTTGTTCGAATCACCGACGTCGACTCCGAAGGGAACCTGCGAGACGAAACGTTCAAGTCCCTCCCGCCGGGGGTGGCGGAGGCCTACCTGCTGAGAGACGGGGACGTCCTCTTCGCCCGGAGCGGCGCCACTGTCGGCAAGGCGTTCATCTACAAGCCATCCTGGGGTGCAGCATGTTTCGCTGGTTACCTTGTCCGCTGCCGCTGTAGTCCCGACATCGTTCAGCCCGACCTCATCTTCGCATACACCCAGTCGGCACCGTACTGGTGGCAACTTGGGGAGGGGACGATCCAGGCGACCATCCAGAATTTCAGCGCGGAGAAGTATGGCAACCTCGTAGTGCCCCTTCCTCCATCAGCGGAACAGCGCGCCATCGTCGCCCACATCGCCGCGGAAACCGCCAAGCTCGACGCGCTGCGGGGGGCCATCGAGCGCAGCATCGCACTGCTCAAGGAGCGTCGGGCCGCGCTCATCGCGGCGGCGGTCACGGGGAAAATTGACGTAGGTGGGGGCGGGCGCGAAATTGAGGATGTGGTAGACCACCCATAGGGGGGCGCGGCGGTGATGATGCGGGTCGAGGTCAAGCCGAAGTTGCTGCGCTGGGCGCGCGAGCGTGCGCGGGTCAGCCTCCCCGCCTTGGCAAAGACCTTCCCGGACATCGCCGAGTGGGAGCAGGGCACGGCGCGGCCGACGCTGAAGCAGGTGGAGCGGTTCGCCAGCGTGACACACGCCCCGATCGGGTACTTGTTCCTCGCCGAGCCGCCGGTCGAGCGCATTCCGATCCCGGACTTTCGCACCGTCGAGGGCGAGCAACCGAGACGTCCGAGCCCGGAGCTGCTCGACACGATCTACCTCTGCGAGCAGCGGCAGGAGTGGTACCGCGACTTCGCTCGATCGATCGGCGAGGTACCGCTCCCGTTCGTGGGCTCGGTGAGCCCGAACAGCGATGTGGTCGACACCGCAGCGAGCATGCGCCACGCGCTCCACTTCGACGTGGGGGAGCGCGCCCGCGCCAGGGACTGGGCCCAGACCCTCAGCAGCTACATTGGGCGGGCGGATGACCTGGGCATCCTGGTCATGTGCAGCGGCGTGGTGGGGAGCAACAACCGGCGGGCCCTCGATCCAGACGAGTTCCGTGGCTTCGCCATGGCCGACCCCATGGCCCCGCTGGTCTTCATCAACGGCGCGGACACCAAGGCGGCGCAGATGTTCACTCTGGCGCACGAGTTGGCCCACGTCTGGCTGGGGCAGTCGGCCCTCTCCGACGCCCAGGCGGCATTCGCCCCCGGGCAAGACGTCGAGCGCTGGTGCAACCAAGTCGCGGTGGAGTTGCTGGTCCCGCTGGAGGTCTTCCGGACCGATTACCGGTGCCGGGCAGAGGTGCAAGGGGAGGCGCGGCGGCTCTCGCGGCAGTTCAAGGTCAGCACTCTGGTCATCTTGCGCCGCATGCACGATGCCGGAGGGCTCAGCCAGGCCAGACTCTGGGACGAGTACCGTGCAGAGCTGAAGCGGCTCCTGGCCTTCCCCCGCGGAGGCGGCGGCAACTTCTACCTGACCCAGGCGGCTCGGGCGAGCAGGCGCTTCACCCGCGCGGTCATCGTGAGCGCGCTCGAGGGGCGGTCCTCGTTCACCGACGCCTTCCGGCTCCTGGGCGTGAAGAAGATGAAGACGTTTGAGGGGCTGGGCCGCACGGTTGGGGCGATGCTCTGATGGCCTACCTGCTCGACGCGAACGTATTCATCGCCGCGAAGAACCTGCACTACGGGTTCGACTTCTGTCCTGCGCTGTGGGAGTGGCTGATAGCGGAGAACCACGCCGGAAACGTGTTCAGCGTCGAGAAGGTGGGCGACGAGTTGCAGGCGGTCGAAGACGAACTGTCGGTATGGGCCGACGCACGGGGCCCGGCGTTCTTCTTGCCCCCGGACAATGCGGTTCTGGAGGCCCTGCGCGTCGTCAGCGCCTGGGCGACGAGCGGACACTACCAGCCTTCGGCGTCGAGCACGTTCCTCCAGGTCGCGGACTACTACCTGGTGGCCCACGCCTACGCCGGCCAGCACACGGTCGTCACGTACGAGCAGCCGTCCCCCTCGACGCGCCGGATCAGGATTCCCGACGCGTGTATTGGCCTCAAAGTGAAGTGCATGACGCCCTTCGCGATGCTGAAGAAGGAGCGCGCGCGGTTCGTGCTGGGGCCCAAGGGATGAAGCGCACGAGCGAAGCCGCCTTCGAGACCGTGCTCGAGCGGCACCTGCTGGACAACGGCTACGTGCGCGTTCCTCGCGAAGGCTTCGACCAGAAGCGGGCGATCTTCTCCGACACCGTCCTCGGGTTCATCCGCGAGACCCAGCCGACCGAGTGGGCCAAGCTGGAGGCCCTCCACGGGGCGAGCACGGGCGAGCAGATCCTCGCCGACCTCTGCAAGTGGATGGACACCAACGGCTCGCTGGCGACCCTCCGCCATGGGTTCAAGTGCTACGGCCGGACCCTGCACGCGGCCTTCTTCAAGGCGGCGCACGAGCTGAACCCGGAGCTGGAGGCGCGCTACCGCGCGAACCGCGTCGGGCTCACGCGCCAGCTCCACTTCTCGCCAAAGTCCGAGCAGTCCCTCGACGTCACCTTGAGCCTCAACGGCATCCCCGTGGCCACGCTCGAGCTGAAGAACCCGCTGACCGGCCAGTCCGTGGACGATGCCCGCCGGCAGTACAAGGAGGATCGCGACCCCCGCGAGCCCATCTTCGAGTTCAAGCGCCGCACCCTCGTGCACTTCGGCGTGGACACCGAGTCCGTGCTCATGACTACGCGACTCGCGGGGGCGGCCACCCACTTCCTTCCGTTCAACAAGGGCTGCGACGGCGGCGCCGGGAACCCCGTGGACCCGAAGCACCTCACGTATCGCACCGCCTACCTCTGGGAGGAAGTGCTCGCCCGGGACAGCTTCCTCGATCTCCTCGCGCGCTTCATCCACCTCCAGATCGAGGAGCGGCGCGACGACCAGGGGCACAAAGTCAAGAAGGAGAAGATGATCTTCCCCCGGTACCACCAGCTTCAGGCCGTGCGCCTGCTGGTGGACAAGGCCCGGACCGAGGGCGTGGGCCACAACTACCTCGTCGAGCATTCCACGGGCAGTGGCAAGAGCAACACCATCGGGTGGCTCACGCACCGGCTGGCGTCCCTCCACGACGCCCAGAACCGCCGCGTCTTCGACAGCGTGGTCGTCGTGACCGACCGCATCGTGCTCGACCAGCAGCTCCAGGACACCATCTACCAGTTCGAACACAAGCGCGGCGTGGTGCAGAAGGTCGACGTGGGCTCCCGGCAACTCGCCGAAGCCCTCGAGAACGCCGTGCCGGTCATCATCACCACCCTGCAGAAGTTCCCGCACGTGTCGCGACAGCTGCTCAAGATGGCCGACGAGCGCGGCGGCGCCCCGAACGACATCCTTCCGACGCGGCACTGCGCCGTCATAGTCGACGAGGCGCACAGCTCCCAGGGAGGGGAGACCGCGACCGACCTCAAGGAGGTGCTCGGCGGCAAGGAGCTGCGCGATGAGGCCGAACGGCGCGCCGCCGAGGAGGGGCTGCAGCACCTGGAAGAGCTGTTCCGCAGCATGGCCAAGCGCGGCCGCCAGGCCAACCTGAGCTTCTTTGCCTTCACCGCGACGCCCAAGCACAAGACCTTCGCGGTCTTCGGCCGGGACGGCGAGCCCGCGCACCGCTACACCATGCGCCAGGCCATCGAGGAGGAGTTCATCCTCGACGTGCTCAAGCACTACACCACGTACGCAACCTACTTCAAGCTGCTCAAGGCGTGCGAGGACGACCCCAACGTCGAGCGCAAGAAGGCGGCGCGAGCGCTCGCGCGGTTCATGAAGCTGCACCCCTACAACATCGCCCAGAAAACCCGGGTGATGGTGGAGCACTTCAACGCGGTCACGCGCCACCGCATCGGCGGGCGGGCCAAGGCCATGGTGATCACCGGCTCGCGGCTGGAGGCTGTTCGCTACAAGCAGAGCTTCGACCAGTACATCGCGGAGAAGGGCTATCCGATCCGCTCGCTGGTGGCCTTCTCCGGCACGGTCCCTGACGACAAGCTCCCCGGCGTGACGTACACCGAGGAGGGCATGAACCAGGGCATCCGCGAGAAGGAGCTGCCCGAGAAGTTCGCCACGCAGGAGTACCGGGTGCTCCTCGTGGCCGAGAAGTACCAGACGGGATTTGACCAACCGCTGCTGCACACCATGTACGTGGACAAGCGGCTCGCGGGCATCCAGGCGGTGCAGAGCCTTTCGCGTCTCAACCGCACCCACCCGCTCAAGGAGGACACCTTCGTCCTCGACTTCGTCAACGACCGGGAGGAGATCCGCGAGGCGTTCAAGACCTACTACGAGGGCGCGGAGATGGGCGAGGAGGTGGACCCGGCGCGCATGTACCAGGTCAAGGGTGAGCTGGACGCGTCCGGCATCTACCTGGCCGAGGAGCTCGAGCGTTTCTGCTCGGTCTACTTCAAGCCCAAGCAAAGCCAGAGCGTGGTGGACCACCAGGCGATGAACGCCGCCCTCGATCCGGCCGTGTCTCGCTTCAAGGTGCGCCTGGCGGAGGACGAGGCCGAGGCCGAGCTGTGGCGCGGCAAGGTCCAGGCGTTCCGGAACCTCTACGGCTTCCTGAGCCAGGTGATCCCCTATCAGGACACGGACCTGGAGAAGCTCTACATCTTCCTCCGGCACCTGTCGCTGAAGCTCCCCCGGCGACGGAGCGGGCCTGCGTACCAGTTCGACGACGAAGTGCGGCTCGAGTACTACCGCCTCCAGAAGATCAGCGAGGGCGCGATCACCCTGCGCGACGGCGCGGCCCGCGCCCTCGACGGCCCGACCGAGGTTGGCAGCGGCCTCGTGCGCGAGCAACCCGTCAGGCTGTCCCAGCTGATCGACCTGCTCAACGAGCGCTTCGGCACGGACTTCAAGCAGGCCGATCAGCTCTTCTTCGATCAGATCGTCGAGGCTGCGATGACTGACGAGGGGCTGCGCCAGGCGGCGGCCGTCAACCCCGCCGACAAGTTCGAGCTGGTGTTCAAGAACCTCGTCGAGACCCTCTTCGTGGAGCGCATGGACCAGAACGAAGAGATGTTCGTCCGGTTCATGAACGTCCTTCCATTCCAGAAGGCCGTCACGGAGTGGATGGCCGCGGAGGCGTACCGGCGGCTGCGGGTCGGGTCAAGCGCGGAGGGCAGGGCGGTCACGCCTGTCGGCGACGGCGAGGCTCCGTCGAAGCTCCGCCGAGTCCAGCCGCGCCTCGAGGATCGATACGCGACCTGCGTGCCGCTCGTGCCGCTCAAGGTGGCAGCGGGCGCGTTTGGCGATCCCCAGCACGTCGAGGATGACGACTGGCAATGGGTTGCTCCCGAGACGACCCATCGCCTGCGCCGCGGCATGTTCGTGGCCCAGGTCGTCGGCCGGTCGATGGAGCCGGCAATACCGCACGGGTCGTTCTGCCTGTTCGCGGCGCCCGCGACCGGGACGCGCCAGGGCAAGATCGTCCTCGTGCAGCTCCGCGACGCGACCAACCCGGAGACCGGCGAGCGCTACACCGTCAAGCGCTACGAGAGCCAGAAGACCAGCAAGGGGGGCACCTGGCGCCACGCCAGGATCACCCTCAAGCCGGTCAACCCGGACTTCCCCCCCATCGTCCTCGATGGCAAGGACGACGGGGAGCTGCAGGTGATCGCGGAGTTGATGGAGATCCTGCAAACGACCCGGTGACGGGGCGCCGGCCGCCCGCCCTCCGAACGCTGTCAAGCCGACGGTGGACCTTCCCGCCAGCGCCGAGGGCATGGCCGCCGCTGGGAGCCTCCCGCGTGTTATCATCGAATAGTGGCAACCGCACCGGACGACCTCCCCCAGTGCTGCGGCAACTACGAACTGCTGGAGATCATAGGGAAGGGGGGCATGGCGGAGGTCTTCCGCGCCAGGGCTCGGGGGGCCCACGGCGTGCGGAAGGACGTTGCCGTCAAGCGCCAGCTTCCGACGGCCGGCTTCCAGGAAGAGTACGCCAAGATGGTGCTGGACGAGGCCCGCATCTCCACTACCCTCGAACACCCCAACATCGTCTCGGTCCATGAGTTCTGCAAGGTCGACGGGCGCTACCTGCTCGTCATGGAGCTCGTGAACGGCAGGTCGCTGGCCCAGGTCAACCAGCGAATCTGGAGTCATGGCCTTGCAGGCCTCGACCTCGCTGATGTGCTGTTTGTCGGCTCCGAGGCGGCTGGCGCTCTCGCCTACGCGCATGCGAAGTGCGATAGCACGGGGCAGCCGCTCAAAGTCGTGCATCGTGACATGAGCCCTCAGAACATCCTCCTGTCCTGGGACGGGGTGGTGAAGGTCGCTGACTTCGGCGTGGCCATGGCGACTCATCGCCTGCACCACACGGGGTTGGGCTTCATCAAGGGGAAGCTTGCGTACATGTCCCCGGAGCAGGCGCGGGGGCAAGAAGCCCTCGGCGGCCAGAGCGATCTGTTCTCGCTCGGCATCGTGCTGTGGGAGACCCTTGCGCGGCGGCGGCTGTTCCATGACGAGAAGGATGACCTGAAGACCGTGGGGAACGTCCACGACATGCGAGTGCCGCCGCTGTCCGAGATCGACCCGCGCATTCCGCGGTCGGTGGAGGCCATTCTTGCGCGCGCCCTCGCACGGCCGCTCACTGAGCGGTACCAGGATGCTCAGGCACTACAGGAGGCCTTCCTAGCCCGACTTTCGCACGTTTGAACCCTCCTGGGGGAGAGAATGGCGCTTCTTGCCGAGGGAAAATGCTTGCGCGCACGCGCTGTCCGTGCTAGTTGAAGGAATGTACTTCTTCGAGCGCGAGGTTGACGGCCGCAAAT
>JACRCY010000357.1 GCA_016218785.1 Deltaproteobacteria bacterium | reverse complement strand
GCTCCTGTCGCCCCTCCGCCCAGGATCGCACGGGGCGGCGTGGCGGCGCTACTCCCGCCCGCGGGTGGACGCCGGGAGGGTGTCAGGCGCCGGCGCGGAGGCGGTCGAGCGACGCCTTCGCCATCGGCACCATCTGGAAGAACGCCTCGAGCTGTTTGCACGGGTAGTCGGCACACGGCGCGCAGGTCGCGAGGTTGCGGCCCGTGGCGCAGCTGCGGATCTCGCACTCGGCGCAGTGCGCGCACTTGCGCCCCGGCGCCGTGCACCCGTCGCACCAGACGTGCTCGACCCGGACCTCGATCCCGAACTGGCGTGACCACATCTGCGCGGTCTCCTCGGCCTTGGCCCGGTCGTTGGCCTGCGTGGCGAGGTACGCGGGGCACTCGCTGCACACGAGGCCGCAGCAACCGTACATCTGGGCGGGCATGCGGTGCTCCTTCCTGGCTTCGTGGCCTGCCGTCGCGGCCCGCCTCGGGGCTCGGGGGAGCCGCGCCTAGCTCATGTGGTTGCGGAAGGTGTTGAACAGGGCGAAGTTGCGCGCCTTGATGAGGACCAGGGCGAGCAGCTCCGCCAGCACGCGGGCCTCGTCGCGCTGGCGGTATACCAGGCCCAGGTCCCTCACGCGCTCGTTGATCTTGTCGAGGATGTCGGAGACGAGGTGCTTGTCCTTGATGTTGGCGCGGCGCTTCACCACCTGCTCGATGAACACGCGCGACCGGGCCACCAGCAGGCTCGCCGTGATCGTCTCCGACTTGAGCCGGTCGGGCTTCGCGAAGATCTGGAGCAGCTCCGGGTCCATGAAGCCTTCCGCCGCGGCCAGGTAGCGCCGGCGCGAGATGTGGAAGAACTCCGCGACCGTCTGCTTGATGTCCGACACCGGCATGTGCAGCGGCTGGCTGTCCGACTCGAGGAGCGGCTTCTTCTTGGAGTACTGCTTGATGAGCCGCAGCACGAAGGTGAGCTTCCGGAGCGCACCGGGGCGGCCGCCGTAGCGCCCCCGCCAGGCCTCCGCCGGGTCCACCACCACCGAGAAGGTCTCGGCGAAATCGTCGTCCGGGTGCTTCTGGGCGTAGTGGTCGTAGTCGGGGTTGACGAAGTCCTTGCTGAAGGGGTCGGGCTTGTACGTGTTGCCGTCGGGGTATGAGCGGAAGTAGTTCCCCTCGACCTGGAAGAGCTGCCGGAACTCCTTGAGCCGGTAGAGCTTGTACGCGTAGCAGAAGGCGTGGCCCACCTCGTGCTTGAGCAGGAGCACCAGGTCGGCCTCGTCCCGCATCTGCTCCTTCACGTCGCGCCGGATCTCGCGCAGGTCCTGGTCGGCGTCCCAGAACCCGAGGCCGATGTTGGTCGTGCCCTCGACGCAGCCGTAGGCGTCGGACAGGTAGAAGGTCGGGTTGAGGGTGACGCCGAAGTGCTGGACGTCCTTCATCACCTGGGTGATGCAGCGGCCGAGGATGTTCCCCTTCTCCTCCCAGCCCAGGGGGAGGGCGTTCACCGGAGTGTGCAGCAGCTCCGTCTTGCGGGTGTCCGCATTCCAGAGCAGCGTGCGCGTCAGCCGCAACTCACTGCTCCTGCGCCAGCTCGACGATGCGATTGATGAGATCGGGATACGAGTAGCCCGCGTGAGCCGCCGCGCGGGCGAAACCCGCGTCGGTCGATATGTCAGGGTTCGGATTGACGTCGATGACATAGGGCTTCCCGCGGCGGACCCGGAAGTCTATCCGGGCGTAGCCCCGGAGATCGAACAGCCGATGGACCTCGAGCGCAATCTTTTCGATGCGCGTCTGGAGCTTGGCCGAGATCGGGGCCGGAATCACTGGGTTGGTGTGCGCGTAGTACTTGCTCTTGGGGTCCCACTTCGCCGAATAGCTGCATATTTTCGGCAGCTTGCGTGGAAGTCCGCGATACGACAGCTGCGCCACGGCCACGATGTGCGGGTCCCGGTTGCCGAGCAGGGAAACCTGCAGCTCCCGGCCGGAGATGAACTTCTCGACCAGGGCGTCCTGCTTGAACCGCAGGTGGATGTACTGCACGCGGTGCCGCAGCGCCTTCAGGCTCTTCACCACCGACCGCATGGTGATGCCGGCGGATCCATCCTCGTGCACGGGCTTCACGATGGCCGGCAGCGGGAAGTGGAGGTCGTCCACGTTCTCGTCGGCCGCCACCACCAGGAAGTCCGGCGTGGCGATGCGCGCCGAGCGCATGAGCTGGCTGGCGAGCCCCTTGCGCAGGCAGAGCGCCAGCGCCATGTCGGCGTTCCCCGTGTACCGGCGGCCGAGGATCTCGTAGACGGAGATGGCGTTCTTCTCGAGGCGGGCGTCGTTGTTGATTCGCTCGCACAGGTTGAAGATGACCTGGGTCCGGTGGCGCCGCAGGGCGCGGGACAGCGACGCCAGGTCGCGGGTCACGTTGGCGGTCTCGACCTGATGGCCGCGCTCCAGGAGCGCCCCGTGCACGTCGCGCACCATGGAGAGGATGCTCATCTCCGACGGGGCCCCGTCGGGCTGGTTGGCGCCGGTCGACGGCGCATGGGTGATGAGGACCCGGGTCATGTCACTCTCCGAGGGGATCTAACTACCCCAAAACCGCTCGAGGCTGCAACGGGCGTCGCAAGGGCGACGAAAATCCAACAACCCTGGGTGGTTACGAGGGTCGGACGGAACCGGCTCAGTCCCACACGAAGAGCCACTTCACGCCGTGGTAGAGGATGTAGAAGACCCACCCCACCGGGCCTGGGCTCTGCGGCCGCTCGAAGAGCACCTGGATGGTGCTGTAGCGGACGACCCGCTCCAGGTAGCCGAGCCGCCCCTTGAGGCGCTCGATGTCCACCGTGATGCGCTCCAGCTCCTTCTCCACCGCGAGCGTCTCGCCCACGTTCTGCGCCTGGTTGAGCAGGTCGAGGTAGCGCAGCCGCGCCTTCTCGAGGTTGTCGAGGCGGATGCGCAGGTCGAGGTACTCCTCGGTGACGTCCTCGCCCCGGACGTCCTTCTTCGCGACCTTGCCGAGCCGGCCCAGCTCGTCGAGGGCGGCGTCGAGCTTCTCCGCCGGCACCATGATGGTGGCCGCCTTGTTCTCGGTGCGCTGCACCCACCCGCCGAGGCGCCTGGCCAGCTCGGCCGCGGCCGTCACGCCGTTCTCGGGGTCCTTGCGCTCGATGCGCAGGTAGGCGCTGCGCACGATGAAGCGGGCGGGGTCGGCCTTGGCCGCGTCCTGGGTCGCCGCAGGCGACGCCACCGTGCGCGGCGCGCCTTCGTCGGCCGGTGCCTTCCGCGCCAGCAGCCGGCCCGGCGCACGCCGCGCCACGGCCTGGACGGTGACCTCGCCGGTGGCGCCGCCGGGGTACGCCAGGCCGCGGCCGCCCGAGTCCGCGAGGCGCGGCCCGACCACCGACGGCGCCCGCTCGTAGGACGCCGCGCTGCACCCCAGGAGCATCCCGGGAAGCAGGGCGAGCACGAGTCGTGGGAGCGTGCGCATGGCGTCCTCCGCGAGGCGGCGCCGACCATTTCGCGTTCGGCGTCCGATTCGACTAGTATCCGGTCACAGAGCGGGCGCCCCGGGGGCGTCCCTGGCCCGACAACGGAGGGTACCATGAAGCAGGCGGCGTTGCGTGTCGTAGTTGCGGTTGTCCTGTGTCTCTCCGCGGCGCCCGCGGCCGCGCAGCAGCCGACGGGTCCCAAGGACCGGGGGTTCGCCCTCGAGGTCCAGCTGGGCACGCGGCTCCTGGCCCTCAACATCGCCGGTTTTGGCGCCTACAGCCTCAGCGCCGTGGACGGCGGGTTCTTCGCCGGCTACAAGTTCGGGCGGTGGCAGGTGGGCGGGAGCCTCGACTTCGCCCGCGTGTCGGTGAGCAACGGCAACGACCAGGCCAGCAGCGTGCTCACGTTCATGCCCGGCGTGCGCGTCGCCATCCTGCGCTCGGCCGACGAGCGCGTGGAGCTGTTCGGCCAGGTCGACTTCGGCTTCGGCCACGTCTTCCAGGACAACCTGGGCGACGATCACAATCGGATCGTCTACCAGCTCGGTCCGGGCGTCCGGCTCTGGTTCCACCCCAACTTCGCGCTCGGCGCCCTGGTCGGGCTGCGCGGCGAGTTCGACCTCGAGGAAGGGACCAACGGCACCACCACCGGGTTGACGAGCATCTTCGCGCGCGTGACCTTCACCGGGGTGTTCTAGCCCGACGTCTCGACGCGGGGGCCCGTGCTCGTCACCCACTCGGCCTGGGTGGACCTGGTCATCCACGGGCTGGCTCACCTGCCGATCGCTCGGCAGGACGCGAGCCGGCTCCACGACCCGGGCTACGCGGAGTGGGCCGCGGCCCGCCTGCGCGGCGCGGAGCGGACCCTGCCGCTCGACCCGAAGACGGCGTCGCAGCCGTTCACGACGCTGGCCTGGGCCGACGAGCCTCGCGCCCGCCTCGCCCGGCAGATGGCCGAGGCCCTGCCCGAGGCGCTGATCGACCTCTTCCTTCGGCATCACCAGGAGGTCGAGGAGCTCCGAGTCGGACAGCGCCTTGGTCTTGTGCGCCCCGGTCCTGTGCTTCGGCCGCGCACCACGGTTGACTGCGGCGCCCCGGGCAGACGAGACTGAACGCGCGGCGGTGCCCTGGGGCCAGCTGCCTGCCGAACACGGGGATCGAGGATGACCGAGGACCTGCGACGACTGCGCGACGAGCTCGCCGGCATCGATCAGCGGCTGCTCGAGCTGGTGGCGGAGCGTTCCCGGCTCGCCGGCGAGATCGGCGCCGCCAAGCGCCAGCTGCGATTGCCGGCGCGGGATTTCCAGCAGGAGCGAGAGGTGCTGGAGCGGGCCCGCGCCACGGCCGCGCGGCTGGGGATCTCCCCGCGTCTCGCCGAGTCGCTGGTGCTCGAGCTGGTCGCCTCGGCGCTGGCCGTCCAGGAGCGGCAGCTGCTGAGCAGCGCCGCCGAGGGGACGGGCCGGCGGGCCCTCGTGATCGGCGGCGCCGGCCGGATGGGCAGCTGGTTCGTCGGCTTCCTGGGCTCGCAGGGGTTCGCGGTGGAGGTCGCCGATCCGCTCGCCGCCACGGGAGCGTTGACCTGCCTCCCAGACTGGCGGGAGTCAGACCTCGACCACGACGTGATCGTGATCTCCACTCCCCTGCTCGTGACCAACGAGATCCTGCTCGAGATGGCGCGGCGCCCGCCGAAGGGCCTCGTCTTCGACATCGGCTCGCTCAAGAGCCCGCTGCGCCGGGGCCTGCAGGCGCTGGTCGAGGCCGGGGCCCGGGTCACCTCGATCCATCCCATGTTCGGCCCGGACACGGAGCTGCTCTCCGGCCGTCACGTGATCTTCGTCGACCTCGGCGTGCCGGACGCCACGCAGGCGGCGCGCGAGCTGTTCGCCTCCACCATGGTCGAGCAGGTCGCCATGGATCTGGACAGCCACGATCGCCTCATCGCCTACGTGCTCGGGCTCTCGCATGCGCTCAACATCGCCTTCTTCACGGCGCTGGCCGAGAGCGGCGAGGCGGCGCCGCGCCTCGCGACGCTGTCGAGCACCACGTTCGACGAGCAGCTTGCCGTGGCCGCCCGCGTCGCCGGAGAGAACCCCAGGCTCTACTTCGAGATCCAGTCGCTCAACGACTACGGGACGGAAGCGCTCAGCGCGCTGCTCTACGCCACGGAGCGCATCCGCTCCGTGGTCAGGGCGGGCGACGAGCAGGCGTTCACGGCGCTCATGGAGAGAGGCCGGCAGTACCTGGGCTCGCGCAGCCCACCCGGGGGCGACCGCCGGTAGGCGCCGCCGCCGCGCGCTTGCGGACCCAGCGCCGCTCCCCGTACAATCGCCCGCGATGCGGAAACGTCCGCCCAACGTGGCCACCACCGTCAAGGCGAGCGACGAGACGGCAGCGGCGTTGCGGCAGAAGGTGAAGGAGCCCTTCCGCCCCGTGCTCGCGGTGCTCGCGCCGACCGTGTCGATCGGGGCGGCCGCCTTCCCGGCGGACGCCGATACGGCCGAGGCGCTCTTCCAGCGCGCCGACGAGGCGCTCTACCGCGCCAAGCAAGGCGGCAAGAACCGGGTCTGCCGCTGAGGGGCGGCGGCCAGGCCCTACTTCACCGCCTGCAGGATCGGCAGGAGCTTCCGGGGCGGGGTGAACTCGCCGAGCAGCCGCACGCGCCTGCCCGACGAGTCGTAGAGGACCACCGCGGGCAGCGTGCCGGCGCCGTGCCGCTGCTTGGCCTTGTCCGCCTCGTCGTCGTCCCTGGTCACGTCGATCTCGACGAGCACGAAGCGCTTGAGCGCCTGCGCCACCTCGGGGTCGGCGAAGGTCTTGACGCGGAACTCCTGGCAGGGCACGCACCAGGTCGCGGTGAAGTCGACGAGCTCGGGCCGGCTCTCGGCGCGCGCGCTCGCCACGGCCGCGGCCTCGTCGTGCCGCCACGTCAGGTTCACGGCGCGCGGCGTGAGCACGAAGGCGAGCCCGCCGTAGAGGCCGGCCGCGCACAGGAGCAGGCCGAGCGCCTTGCGCGCCTTCGCGAGAGGACTGGAGTCGTGGAAGCTCAGCTGGAGCGCGCCGAGCACGATGCCGACGACGACCAGCCCGAGGCTCACGCCGATGAACCACCCCTGCCGGATCCCGAGGCCGCGCAGCGGCGGGACCACGCCGCGCAGGTAGTAGAGCGCCGCCGCCACCATGACGAGCCCGAGCGCGCTCTTGACGGCCTCCATCCACGGGCCGCTCTTGGGGAGCGAGAGCGCGAAGCCGGCCACCACGAAGAAGGGCCACCCGAGGCCGAGGCCGTAGGTGCCCATGACGATGAGCCCCTCGAGGGGCTTGGCACGCGTGGCGACCACGGCGAGGAGCGACAGGAGCGGGGCCGCCACGCACGGCGAGGCGATCAGACCGGCCACGAGCCCCATGGCGAAGGCGCCGCCGTAGCCGGCGCCCCCCACGCGCGACAGGCGCTCCTGCAGCGGGCCCGGCAGGTTGAGTTCGAAGGCGCCGAACATCGAGGCCGCCATCACCAGGAAGAAGACGGCGAGCGGCCAGACGAACCAGGGGTTGCCGAGGAGGCCGCCGGTGTTGAACACCTTGCCGAGGAGCGAGATGGCGACGCCCAGCACGCCGAACGTCGCGACGATGCCGGCCACGTAGGTCAGGGCCAGGGTCACCGCGCGCACCCGCCTGACGTCCTGGCGCGCGCCGAACACCGCCATGGTGATCGGGATCATCGGCAGGACGCACGGGGTGAGGGCGGTGCCGGCGCCCAAGGCAAGCGCGAAGAGGAGGAGGGCAGGGAGGCCCCGGGCGAGCGCGGCCGCGGCCTCGTCGTCGCCGGCCCAGGCCAGGGCGGGGGTGAGGAGGACCACGGTGGCGACGAGCGCCAGGGCGACCAGCCGGCCGCGGGCTGCGGGTCTCACGGCAGACCCAAGTATAGTCCGACGCCGGCCGGCGTCATGCGGGTTTGCAGGGGACCGGACGGCGGCGGCCCGGGGGTCCCACAACCGGGTTGCCTTCGTCCGAGCATCGTGCTTTGGTAGCGGGCGGTCCCATGAGCGACGAGCTGCAAGCCCTGCGAGACCAGATCGACGGCATCGACGACGAGATCGTCCGGCTCTTGCATGCGCGCGCCGAGGTGCTGCACCGCCTCTTCATGGTCAAGCGCGCGGAGGACGCACCCTTCGCGAATCCGGAGCGCGAGCGTGCGGTGCTCGACCACGTGACGCGCGCGCGGGGCGCCTTCCCGCCGGCGGCGATGCGGGCGCTCTACCGCGAGCTGCTGCGCCTGTCGGCGGTGGTGGCGGAGAGCTCCGAGGAGCCGTCGGCGGACGCCGTGGCGCTGCGCTGGCTCTGCTCGCCCACCATCTCGGTGATGAAGCCCTACGTGCCGGGCAAGCCGGTCGAGGTGCTCGAGCGCGAGCTGGGCATCAAGGACGCGGTCAAGCTGGCGTCCAACGAGAACCCCTTAGGCGCGTCCCCCAGGGCCCTCGCGGCCGTGCGGGAGATGCTCCACACCACGCACTCCTATCCCGAGGGGAGCAGCTACTTCCTCCGCCAGGCGCTCGCCGCGAAGCACGGCGTCGAGATGGACCAGATCATCTGCGGCTCGGGCGCCTACGAGCTGCTCGAGCTGTGCGTGCGCACCTTCTGCGTGCCCGAGGAGGAGATCATCCACGCGCGCCCCTCCTTCGTCGCCTACGACCTGGCGGCGCAGGAGCACGGCGTGGGCGAGGTCGTGGTGCCGCTCGACGACACCAACGACTTCCGCTACGACGTCGACGCCATGCTGGCGCGGGTGACGCCGCGTACCAAGGTCCTCTTCCTGGCCAACCCCAACAACCCGACCGGTGCCTACCTCGGCCGGACGGACTTCGAGCGGCTGGTGTTCGATCTGCCCCCCTCCGTGATCCTGGCGGTGGACGAGGCCTACTTCGAGTACACGCACGCGGGCGATTTTCCCGACTCGACGCGCTACCACAACGCCCGCGAGCGGATCCTCACGTTCCGCACGTTCTCCAAGGTGCAGGGGCTCGCCGGCCTGCGCGTCGGGTACTGCATCGGCTCGCCCACGATGATCGGCTTCATGCAGCGCGTGCGGCCGCCCTTCAACGTCACCTCCGTGGCGCAGGCCGCGGCGCTCGCCGCCATCGACGACCACGAGCACGTGGCGCGCAGCCGCCAGCTGAACCTCCAGGGGCTCGCGTACCTCCACCGCGAGCTGAAGCGGCTCGGGGTCAAGACCTACCCGTCGCAGGCGAACTTCGTGTTCGTCGACCTCGGGCGCCCCAGCGCCCCGGTCTACGAGGCGCTGCTGCGCAAGGGCGTGATCGTGCGGCCCATCGGCGGGCCGCAGCACCTGCGGGTCTCGGTGGGGCTGCCCGAGGAGAACGAGCGCTTCGTGCGCGCCCTGGCGGAGGTCCTGGCCTAGGGGCGGGGCATGAGGCTGCGCGTCCGCCGGAGCGGCCCGCTACGCGGCGACCTCGGGGTTCCCGGGGACAAGTCGGTCAGCCACCGGGCCTTGATCCTGGCGGCGCTGGCGGACGGGGAGACGGTCGTCGACGGCTTCTCGGGGGGCGAGGACAACCAGCGCACCGCCGCGGCGCTGCGGGCCATGGGGGTCGACGTCGCCGAGGGCGGCGACCGCGTGCGCGTTCGCGGCGTGGGCCTGCACGGCCTGCGTCCGGCCGCCGACGTGCTCGACTGCGGCAACTCGGGCACCACGATGCGGCTGCTGTGCGGCCTCCTGTGCGGCCAGGGCTTCGCGGCGCGCCTGGACGGCGACGAGACGCTGCGGCGGCGGCCCATGCGGCGCGTGGCCGAGCCCCTCGAGCGCATGGGCGGCCGGCTCCGCGGCGCGCCCGGCGCGCGGCCCGGGGACCTCTACGCGCCGCTGGTGGTCGACGGTCTGGCCCCGGGCACGCGCCTCGCGGCCATCGACTACGCGCTGCCGGTCGCGAGCGCGCAGGTCAAGGGCGCCGTGCTCCTGGCCGGGCTCTTCGCCCGCGGCGTCACGCGCGTGCGGGAGCGGGGGCCCGCGCGCGACCACACCGACCGGATGATGGCGTACCTCGGGCTGCCGCTGCGCCGCACGCCGGGCGCGCCTTCAGGAGGCGGCGGCCAGGGCTGGCCGCCGCCATGGGCCGCGGCCGAGATCGACGGCGGCGCGGCGGGTCGGTTCGCGGCCCGCCCGATCACCGTGCCGGGGGACCTGTCCTCGGCGGCCTTCCTGCTGGCCGCGGCGGCGCTGGTGCCGGGCAGCCGCGTACGCGTGCGGGGCTGCGGCGTGAACCCCACGCGCAGCGGGATCCTCGACGTGCTGGCGCGCATGGGGGTGGCGGTGGCGCGAGGGGCCGAGCGCGACGAGAGCGGCGAGCCGGTGGCCGACCTGGCGGTCGCCGCCGCCGACCTCGGCCCGACCACGGTGGCCGGGGACCTCACGGTGCGCGCGATCGACGAGGTGCCGATCATCGCCGCCCTCGCCACGCGGGCCGCGGGCGTGACCGAGATCCGCGACGCCAGCGAGCTGCGGGTGAAGGAGAGCGACCGCCTCGCGGTCATGGCCGGCGAGCTGCGCCGGCTCGGTGCCGAGATCGAAGAGCTACCCGACGGCCTGCGCGTGGCCGGTCCCGCGCGGCTCCGGGGCGCGGCCTGCCGCAGCCACGGCGACCACCGGATCGCCATGGCGCTCGCGGTGGCGGCCCTGGTCGCGGAGGGGGAGACCGTGGTCGAGGAGGCCGACAACATCGCCACCTCGTATCCGGGCTTCGTGGACGCGCTCGGGGCGCTCGGGGCCGACATCCGCTCGGAGCCGTAGCGGCGACCGTCGCGGTGGTGCGGCCGGCGCGACGAGGGGGTCGAGCGAGGGGACGACGGCTGGCGCGGGCGGCGCGTCGAGGCCGGTCCCTCCGCTCCAGCCGAGGAGACAGTCGCCGGCCACCTCGCGCAGGATCTCACCGCCGGGCATGAGGCGCCGCGCGACGTGCGCGGCCCAGCCCTCGGCCGCCTCGACGAGACGATGGAAGACGCGCTCGATCCCGGTCCTGGTCAGGCTCATGGGGCGCGGCACCTAGCAAGAACCGAACCAGCGTCGCGCGGGCGGCTGGCCGCCGCCGCTCGCGGCGATTGTGGAGCCCTGGCGCAGGGATGCGCCCGGCCGCGGCCGGTTCCGTCGGCCGCGTCGGCGCTGCCGCCTCGGGCGCTCTCGCACGACGGTGCGCTCCCGCACGCGCGACGGCTGGCGACCGCCCCCCGCCCCGGCGCTGCTTGACCCTCCCGGAGGGCCTCCATATCCTTCGGGTGCCCGGGCCCGGCGAACCGTCGCGGCCCGGTCGGGAGTCAAAGCACAGGAGATGCGTCCCGCCGCCAAGCCACCCGTCGCCCTGGCCGGTGCCGTCGCCCTGGCCGGTGCCGTCGCCCTCGCCGCAGGCGGCGCCGGGTGCGGCGGCGCGCCGCACCTGCCCCCGGGAGCGGCCATGCTCGCGCGCTTCCAGGTGGCGACGCAGGGCATCCCCGACGGACGCGCGCTGCGGCACCTGGTGGTGGTCCAGGACCAGGCGGGCGGGCCACGGCTCGACCGGGCCGTGGTGGAGGCGCTCCGGCGTGGCGGTCGACGTGCCGACCTCCTGCCGGCGGGCACCGTGACCGCGGAGACCGCGGCCCGCGGCATCGGCGCCGATGCGGTCGTGCGGGTGGCGCTCAAGGTGCGCCGCGAGGCGCGGCAGCAGACGGCCGAGCGCGTGGTGGTCTCGCGGCCCAAGACCGGGTTCAGCACCTACATCACGCCCCCGACGCCGAGCGGTGTGCCCGAGGGGACCCTCTACCCGCTCCAGGCGGAGGAGAAGTTGGTGATGTTCAACCCGCTGGAGCAGCACCTCGTCGAGTCCGAGGTGCGCCTCGAGGTCGTGCGGGTGCGCGACGGCAAGCTGCTGGCGGCGTGGCGGCAGGATCTGGGGGCCTATCGCGTGGGCCGGCCGGCGCCGGGGCAGCTCGTGGCCCGCAGCGCCGTCCCCGCCAGCCAGCCCGCCGAGGAAGTGCCGCCGGCGTGGATCGCCGTGATGAACGAGGTGGGCGGCGACGTGGTGCGCTGGCTGGAGGCGCCCGCGGTCACGGCCGAGCGGCCCATCTGGAAGATCGACTCGGGCCCGGCCACGGCGTCCACCCGGCGCGGCATCGATGCCGCGCGCGACGACGATTGGGCCGCGGCCGAGGCCGCGTTCCGCGAGGCGCTGAGGCGCGCGCCGGAGGACCCGCGCGCTCACGCCAACCTGGCCGTGGCCCTGGAGCGGCGCGGCGACCGGGCCGGCGCCCGCGCCGCCCTGCGCGAGGCCGCGCGCCGCGATCGCCAGGGCGTCAGGTTCGCCGGCGTGCTCCACGACTTCGCGCGCAGCTTCCTGCCGCCGCCCGACCCGGCCGCCCGCGTGGCGATCCCGGCGTCGGCGCCGGCGAGCGCACCGGCGCAGCGCTAACCGCGACCGCGGCGGGCCCGGGAGGAACGCGCCGGCCGGGCTCGCACCCGGACTACGCGCACCTCCTTGGGCGTGAGCGTGGCGTCGCGGCAGCCCGGGAGCCCGAGGTCCACGGCGACCGGATTCCAGGAGCGATTGAAGACCCACACCAGGTCGTCGCGTCCGTCCTCCACGACGCGGAGCTGCACGCGCGGGTCGGGTGAGGGGTAGCGTGGCGCGAGGCGCGCGGCCGCCGCCAGGTACGCGTAGAGCGCGTGCGATGCGTCGCACTCGTTGATGTCGGGCTGCTCCGCCAGGTAGTGCTCCCACGGGTAGGCGAGGAAGAAGACCTGCCCGCGCCCGAGGCGGTTCCGCACCAGGGCGGGACGGCCGGCGAGGTCGCGCAGGACCACCTCGGCGCCCGCGGGCTCGATCGGGAGGAAGGCCCGGGGGAACGCCCCGCTCGCTCCGGTGGCGGCCGCGAGCGTGAGTCCGTCGCCCACCAGGGTCACCACCTCCGGGGGGAGCTCCGGCACGCCGTAGCGGAGCCCGTGCCGGGCGCCCGCCAGCTCCTCGAAGTTGTGGATCCACATGCCCTGGTGGTGGTCGAAGTCGCCGTAGAAGAACGACACGTAGACCGTGCCGCCGCTGCGCGCGTGGGCCGCGAGGCGCTCCCAGGTGGGCGCGAGCAGCTTCTGCGTCGCCGGCACCAGCACGAGCTGGAAGCCGCCGAGGTCCTGCTCCTCCGGGACGACGGCCACCTCGAGGCCGGCCTTCTGCGCGAGCACGTACGCTTGCAGCAGGGTCCGCCGCATGCGCGCGCGGTCGTCCTGCGAGAAGGGGACGTCCGCGTGGAAGGTGCTGGGCACCAGGATGGCGGCGCGCGGCACCGGGAAGCGCAGGCGCTCGAAGTCGAGGCTCGCGCAGAGCCGGGAGACGGCGCGGAGCTCGGCGCACACCGGCTTCTCGCTGCCGTCGGCACGGGTGACGCCGAACCCCAGCTCGAAGGCGTGGTGGCGGTAGGGGGGCTCCTCGGCGAGGTCGAAGTCGGAGAAGCACCAGCCGAGCGCGCCGGCGCCGCCGAGGGAGAGCACGCCGTGGATCGTCTCGCGGTAGAAGGCGGCCTGGTGCTCCTCGGACACCTGGCACGACGAGCCGCCGAACTCCTCGAGGAGCACCGGCAGGCCGAACGGCTGGTGCCACCGCACGATGACCTCGGCGTTGAGCACCTGCCGCATCGGGTCGGTGTCGCTGTAGTAGGTGTGCGGACCGAGGTAGTCGAGCAGCGATGCGAGCCGTGCCGGGTCGAAGCCGTTGCTGCCCCCGGCCTGGTCGAGGAACCCGTCGCCGCTCCCCACCGGGACGCGCGGCCCGGCGGCCCGCAGCGCGCCGCAGAGCTCCCGGGCCCAGACCAGCACGGCGTCCGGATCGGCGGAGCCGCCGAAGTACGGCATCTCGTTCGACAGCACCCAGGCGAGCAGCGCGCGCGAGCCGCGGGCCGCGAGCGCCGCCTCGCGGCACAGGGCGCGCTGCCAGGAGCGCACCTCCGGGTCGTGGTAGGGGGAGCGCCCGAGCTGGCCCGGGAACTCGTAGTTCTCGCCGCTCATGTGGCCGACCACGAGGGAGGGCATGGTGGCGAGGCCCGCGTCGGCGCAGATGCCCAGGAAGCGTCCGAAGCGCGCGAGCGCCGGCTCCGAGACCGCGGGCGGCCGCGGCATGAAGGACGGCGCGAACAGGAAGGAGCGGCACGCGGCCAGGCCGAGCCGGCGCATCTGGCGCACCTCGGCGCGCACGCGGCGCTCGTCCCAGCGGTCCCACATGCGCGGGCCGGCGGCACGCGACCAGTAGTTGATGCCGAGGAGGAACGCCGGGCGGCCGCCGCTGCGGAGGTAGCGTCCGCGTGTGGTCGGAGGCATGGCTAGTCCGGGAACGACGTGCGGGGTCGCGAGAAGCAGCTCGGGGCGCCGTCGGCGCACGAGAGGATGACGCGGTTGTTGGTGTAGTTGAGCTCGGTGACGAGGTGCCTGAGGACCTCGGTTCCGGCGAGCCCGTCGACCTCGGGCAGGTGCGGGCGCAGCTCCGCCCGCAGGCTGGCGAGGAGCGGCTCGTCGTCGGAGATGACCGCGTAGCCGACGGCGGCGTCGGCGCACAGCTGCACGTAGGCGGCGCCGATGCGCGAGTTGTTGGGCCCCAGACCCACCGAGGGCCCGAGCGGGCAGTCCGTGGGCGGCACGAGGCCCTCGAGGTCGGTCTGGTGGCGGAAGAGCTGGGTGCAGGGGCCACCGAAGTCGCTCCGCGACTGGGAGGTGCTCCCGTGCTCGTCGCCGACGATGGCGAGGGCGCTGGTCCCGGGCGGGAGGAGCGAGCCGCGCTCGAGCACCGCGATGCCGCCGGCGACCGCGGGCACGTAGAGCCGGTCCGCCTCGCCGTCGGGCACCGCGCGCCCGAGGCGGCGCTCCGCGGCGGCGCGGCCCAGCACCAGCGGGCCGTGGCCCGTGGCGACGAGGAAGGTGAGCTCGACCGCGCGCCCGCCGATCACGGCGCACGCGGGCACGGTGAGGCGCGAGCCGCCGTAGCTCTCGACGTCGCCGCCCAGGTCGTAGGCGCCCCCGCCGAGGACGTGGCTGTGCACCACGGTGAGCCCGGCGCGGGCCAGCTCGTCGTTGCTCTCGGGCTTGCCCGCGTCGTAGTCCCGCTCGGTGAAGGTCATGGTCGCGGTGCCGGTCCCGTACTGGAACCGCACGGCGTAGTGGGAGAGGACGTCGCCGCCGAGCACGCCGGCCACGGCCACGGGGGTGCCCGTGCCGGCCTGGAAGAGCGGGGCCTGGACCACGACCAGGTCGTGGAGGATGGCGCGCACCACGTTCGGGTCGTCGGGACGCAGGATGCGCATCTCGCCCAGCCGGGTGCGCCCGGTGGTGCCGCCCAGCGCATCGATGGCCGACAGGGGGGAGGCCGTGTCGATGACGATGCGGAAGGGGTCGCGGCCGGGGATCGTCGCGATGGTGACGGGGACCTCGGACACCAGGGCGAGGTCGATGGGCTCGGAGTCGGCCTCGAGGGAGACCTCCGTCCCGCAGGCGGCGAGGACCGCCGCGAGCGACAGCGCGAGGAGGCCGCGCCCGGTCACGTCACGTCACCTCACTCCGCCTCCTCGGCGGCCTTCTTGCGGATCTTCTTCATGACGCCCTCGAGGCCGTCCTTCGCCCAGAGCTTGTTGAACTCCGAGCGGTAGTTCATGACCAGGCTCGAGTACGGGTCCTCGTCGGTCATGATGTCCCACACCAGCCACTTGCCCGCCCGGCGCAGCATCTTGTAGTCGACCACCGTGTCGGCCATGCGCCCCTTGCGCTGGATCCGTACCACGGTCTTGACGTCGGCCGCCGCCCCGTCGACCTTCTCGTTCTTGTAGCTGATGCCGTAGTCGACGCCGGTCCGGACCTGCTTCACGTAGTGCCGCTCGATGAGCTCCTGGAACACCGTGACGAACTCGGTGCGCTGCGCCGCGGTCATCTCCCCCCAGTGGCGCTTGAGCGACTCCTTCGACAGCTCGTCGTAGGCGAGGAGGCCGGCCGCGAGCTTCTTGATGTCCGCCTTGACCTTCTTCTCGGCCGCGCCCCCCTTGGGCACCTTCTTCTTCAGGAGCCGCTCGACGTCGGTGTTCGTCTTCCTGAGCTGGGCGGTCGGGGTCTGCGCCCGACCGACGGCGGGCACCGCGAGCAGGGTGGTCGCGACTGCCACGACGAGGCATCTCTCGAGGGTCCGCATGCTTGCTCCGAGGGGTCTCGGGTCTCTGTCGCCTCACGGGTATGGGACGCGGGCGCCGCACCGCTTATTCGGTCCCCGTGGCCTTGATCAGGCTGGCCTGGGCCATCCGTGAGTCGTAGAGGGCCTGCAGCCAGCGGAGGCGCATCTGGAAGAAGGCGCTCAGCGCGTCGCCGAACTCCTTGGTCTCGGCCAGGCCCATCGAGTGCTTCTGCGAGACGGCGTTGAGCCACTGGTTCGCCACGCGCTCGCCTTCGTGGGTGGCGTCGATGCGCCTCCGCGACTCGTCGATGTCGGCGCGCGCCTTCTCCACCTCGAGCTCGATGCCGCCGAGCGCGGCGCGCCTGAGCGCCTGGGTCTCGAGCAGCTCGGCGCGGGCACGGGCCAGCCGCGCCGCCTTGATCCCGTAGTCCCAGCTGAGCCGCAGCGCGAGCCCGCCGCCGAAGCCGAGCCCGTTGAGCGGGTTGTTGAAGAACGCGTTCTGGGGCGTCTCCGCCGACGACGTGTAGGCGTAGCTGAGGCGGCCCACGATGAGGAGGTCGGGGAAGAAGGTGGCCCGCTGCAGCTTGACGGCGGCCCGGCGTGCGGCCAGGCCGGCGTCGATCAGGCGCACCTCCGGGCGGCGGTGCCGCGCCTGCTCCACGTAGTCGGCGGCCGGGCGGATCGCGACCGGGGGCGCTTCCAGGGGCGCGTCGTCGATGTCGAAGTGCTTGAGGCCCGGGATCAGCGCGCGCAGCGCGGCCAGGGCCATCGCCTCGCCCCGATCGGTCTCGAACCGGCGCGCGTTCACCTCGGCGGCCAGGACCTGCAGCCGCCGCAGATCGGTGACCGTGGAGCTCCCCTGGTCCTGGTCGAGGTCCTCCTTGACCTTCTTGATCGCGTCGTCGAGGTGCCCCTTCCCCTCGTCGATGGTCGAGCGCAGCTCGCGCGCGAGCTTGAGCCCGAAGTAGGCCCGGCGCACCTCGTGCTCGACCTGCGCCCGCGCCTGCCCGACGCGACCGTGCCCGGCGCTCACCCCGGCGCTGGCGGCCTCGCGCGCCGCGGTCAGCTTGCCGAAGGTGAAGATGGGCCACGCCAGGGTCAGCTCGAAGCGCACCATGAACCCCTCGATGCCCACGAGCTGGGGGGTGGGCATCGACGGGGTCGTGAGGCAGTGCCTGGCGCGCCAGTCCTTGCTCGCCCGCTCCTCGGGCGTGGCCGTGGTCACGACGTCGTCCGGCAGGTTGCAGTCGATACGCGGCGTCGGGGCGAGGAGCACCTCGAGGTTCCCGGTGGGGATCAGCAGGCGCTTCGCTTCCGCGAGCTGCGCCTCCGCGGCGCGGAGCGAGTGGAAGCTGGCCTCGACGGACGGCGACGCCTCGCGCGCCTTGCCGAGGAGCATCGGCAG
>JACRCY010000354.1 GCA_016218785.1 Deltaproteobacteria bacterium | reverse complement strand
GGCCGGCGGCGGCGCGGCCGGCGGGACACCGCCGCATCCGACGACGACCAGCACCAGCGCGAGCGTCCTGCGCATCCGCGACCTCCTCGACCGACAGGCCGTGGCCGTCATATCCCAGAAGCCGATCACGCACAAGCGATGCGCCGCCGGGCGGAGCGCGGGCGGCGCCCGAGTGTGTCACCCAGCGCCTCGTCCGGGGTGCAGTTCTGCTGAGTCGGACTGGGAACGGCCGCGACTGACGAAGCTCACGCCAGTGCCACCCCCGCGAACGTCGAAGGCGACCAACGCCGGCAACCAGACGACATCCTGGCCGAGGGCATGGCGCTGTGACCGACGACCCCCGTCCCATGCCGGAGACGGCCCGAGAGTTCGTGGCGGCAGCCCGGGCCGTCCTCAGCGCCGGGCACCACGAGCGGTAGGGCGCCGCACCCTCCGACTGAGCGTCACCGTCAGCGCGAGCAGTCCTGGTCCGAGGCGCGCGGGAGTCACGGTCGTGGCAGCCTCGCAGCCGCATCCCGGTGACGGCGTCGGGGCTGTCGGTCCGTCAGTGCCGCCGTCCACCCCTGCGTCCCGGTCGGCGCAGCCACAGACGCCACGCCGGCACGCGCCGGGGATCCCACCCTCGCAGGCGCACGGCGTCCCCTCCGGCGCCCCGCGCCAGCACGGCTCGGCCACCCCGTACAGCTCCCAGGTGTCCGAGGTCGTCGCGCCGTGCTCGGTCGAGCCACCGAAGAGCACCGCGCGACCCCGCTGGCGGTCCCACGCCATCGAGTGACACCGGCGCGGCCCGGGGCCCTCCGCCTGCACCTGCAGCCACACGTTCCCATCCCACTCCCAAACGTCGCCCAGCGCCTTGCACGAGTCGCCATCTGGTCGGCACCCACCGAAGAGCACCGTGCGTCGGCGCAGGTGGTCGTAGACCATGGTGTGCGATTCACGCGGCCCAGGGCCCCAGACGGGTCGTCGAACCCAGCCGGCGGTGCCGAGTTCCCAGGTGTCGGACAGGTAGCGACCGACGACGCCTCCGTCGGCGGCTCCCGGGTCTTCAGCGTAGCCACCGAAGAGGACGACGACGTCGCGCGCCTCGTCGTAGACCAGCGCGTGGCCCGAACGAGGCGGAGGTCCGGCGACTCCCAGCGACTCCCATGCGGTCCCGTCCCACACCCACGTGTCGTCGAGGAACGTGACTCGCGGCGGTACCACGGGCCACTCCGGACGCGGGACGCCACCGTCGGCCTGCGGCATGATCGTGTTCACGCCGCCGTGGAGCACGATGCGGGAGCGCGCCCGGTCGTAGGTCACTGCGGAGCGGGAACGGGGAGGCGGCCCCGCGGCGCTCGCGAGCGTCCACGTGGTCCCGTCCCACGCCCAGGTGTCCCCCAGGTCCCGGTCGCCGGCCCAGCCCCCGAACACGAGCCCGACCTTGCGAGTTGCGTCGTAACTCGCGGCGCAATCGAGCCTCGGTGGCGGCCCCGCGTCCGCCACCGCGCTCCACGCGTCGCCGTCCCACGCCCAGGTGTCGCCCGGCTGGTGCCCCGAGATGTCGGCACCGCCGAAGAGCGTGGTCCGGCCGAGGGCCTCGTCGTAGAACAGCCGTGCGCCCGGGCGCTCGGACAGCCCCTCGAATGGTACCTCGGCCCAGGTCTCGCCGTCCCAGGCCCACATGTCGGCACTGGGGTTGATCAAGGGCATGATCAAGTTGGGGGGCCCGCTCCGCTCGTTGCCGCCGTAGAGCACGCTGCGACCGCGCGCCGTGTCAAAGGCGAGTGCCATGGCCTCGTAGACCGACGGGCCGGGGGCGTCCCGCAGCTCCCAGGCGCTGCCGTCCCACTCCCAGGTCTTCCCCAGCCCCTCGGCGAGGACTACACGACCGCGCGCGCCGTCGTAGCTCATGGCCGGCCAGTAGCCCAGATGAGGAGACAGTGCCGGGCTCGTCCACTCCGTCCCGTCCCAGAGGAACGTGAACGGCCCAAACGCCCCCATGGGGTAGCCCGAGAATCCAACCATGACGCTTCGCGCGTGGGCCTCGTCGTACGTCATGTTGGCAAACAGGAGGCCCGGTCCACCAGTGGCGGCGCGCCTCCAGAGCACACCGTCCCACTCCCAGGTGTCCCTCTGGCCGCCGCCGCTGTGGAGGACGTTCACACCGCGATGACTGTCGTAGCTCATGGCCGGCCATGCCATGTCGGGCGGCCCCTGGAAATCGACCAGGGTCCACCGCTCACCGTCCCACTCCCAGGTGTCAGTGCGCGCGGGTGACCAGAAGCTCGCGGTTTCATCGTCCGTGGTGCCGACGGAGTACCAGCCCCCGAACAGAACCGTGCGAGCACGCGCGCTGTCGTAGCTCATCGCCGTGACGATTCGCCACGGCGGGCCTTCGACGGTGACCTTCATCCACCGCGTCCCGTCGTACTCCCAGGTCGCCGGCTCGTGGCCATCGAACAGCACGAGGCGATCGCGCGCCGAGTCGTACGCCAACGCCGGAAGCGAAGGCGTCGCGGGGTGGGCACCGCCGCTGCGCCGCTCCCACTCGAGGGCCGCGCGCGCTGTACCGCTCGCCCCGATGACCGCAACCAGAGCCGCAGCCACAATCGCCCCACCCGACTCTCTCACGCTCCGCCCCTCTCGATCCACGGTACGCGGGCCGGGGTCTGGGCGTCAATCAGGGGCCCCCGCGGCATGCCCCCGCGGATCACACGGGCGGCGTGATCCCGGAGCACTTGCTGCCGCTTGCCGACCTGGATCACACACCTTGTTAAGCGGTCCAATCTCCCGCAGGCAGCCCAGCGGAGATTGGCCGCTTAACAAGCTGTTAACCGGAACAAAGTGGCCAATTTCGCGCGAAGGCGGAGCCGAAGTGTGAAATTGGCCGGTTAACGATCCGTGTGATCCGGGGCGGGATGGGTCCGCCCGGCCGGCAGCCGGCGCCCGGGGCGACGCGGGCGGCACGCCGCCTATCCCCCGAAGATCCTTGACACACTGCGTCTTTTTCACTGATCGGCGGTTTTGGGGCTTGACAACCTGTGGAGCCACGCATAGATTGGTCACTGGTTAAACCATTTGACCAGATGAGCGAGCAAGCCCTCAGCGGAGCACGGAGCGCGACGACCGGAGCCATGAAGCTCGCCCCGGTCCGGCACTCCAGCGTGGCCGACCAGGTGGCGCGCAAGCTGCGCGCCGAGATCCTGTCGGGCCGGCTGCCCGCGGGCGCCAAGCTCCCGGGCGAGCGCGATCTGGCCCGGGACCTCGGCACCAACCGCAACACGCTCCGCGAGGCGCTGCGCACCCTCGAGGCGCTCGGGCTCGTGCGCGCGCGGCAGGGGGACGGCGTCTCGGTGCTCGACTACCGCCGGGACGGCGAGCTGCAGGTGCTCCCGCTCTTCCTCACCGAGGGGCAGCCGGAGGAGCGCGCCGGGGTGCTCGCCGACCTGCTCGGGCTGCGCCGCGTGCTGATCGTGGACATGGCCGCGATCGCCGCCGCGCGGGCCGACGCGGCCGCGGTCGCGGCCCTGCGCCTGCGCCTGGATGACATCCGCGTCGTGATCGCCGCCGGTGGCAACGGCGACCGGCTGCCGCTGATCGACCTCGAGTTCTACCGCACCCTCGCGACCGCGACGCACTCGCTGGTCGCCCAGTGGAGCTTCAACACCTTCGCCCGGGCCTACCTCGACATCGTGCAGGCCCTGCCGTCGCTGTGGATCACCCCGCCCGGGTACGTGGACACGTTGACCGCGCTCCTCGACGCCATCGAAGCCCACGACGCCGATGGGACGCGAAGGATTCTGGATCGGCACCTGCGCCAGGTAGACCGGACGCTGGTGCCATTGCTAACGGGCAGGACGCCTGGCCCGAGGGAGTGAGTGCCATGAGCAAGCCATCGAAGCCTCTCAGTCTCGTCACTGGTGCCTGCGGGTTCATGGGCACCCACATGGTGGAAGTGCTCGCCGAGGCGGGTCACCAGATCCGCGCGACCGACCTCGCCGAGACCTACCAGGCCGACGACCGGAAGCGCGGTCGCTTCCCGAGCGTGCTCAACAAGCTCGGCGCCGAGTTCGTCCCCTCGGACCTCGCCCGGCCGGAAACGCTGGCGCCGCTGGTCAAGGACGTGGACTACATCTTCCACATCGCCTCGGTCTTCAACTACACCGCCCCGTGGCACGTCCTCAAGAAGGTCAACGTGGACGGCACGCGGGCGCTGTTCGACTACGCGCTCGAGCAGAAGAGCCTCCAGCGCGTCGTGGTCTGGGGCGCCGGCGGCGTCTACGGCCTGCCCGACCCCGAGGACCTGCCGCTGTGCGAGGACACCTCGCCCCCCGCGCCCTGCAACAACTACCTCAAGTCGAAGTGGCGCGAGGAGTACCTCACCATGCAGTACGGCCGGGAGAAGGGCCTCAAGTGGACCATCCTCCGGCCCACCACCGTCTACGGCCCGCGCGCGGTCTACGGCGGTGGCGTGCTGATCATGAGCGCGGCCAAGATGAAGGTCGCGGCCATGCCGCGCAACTTCACCTCGCGCATCCCCTTCATCCACGCCCACGACGTCTGCGCCGCGGCCCTCTACCTCGCCGACCGCAAGGACGCCGAGAACCAGATCTTCAACACCAACGACGACTCGCAGATGACCAACGTCGAGTACTTCCGCTACGTGGCCGAGCTGATGGGGCACAAGTTCATCGAGCTGCCCGCCGTCCCGGTGGACGGGCTGCGCAGCTTCGCGCTCGGTGCCGTCGACCTGGTGAACATGTTCTCGAAGGTCACCCACATCCCGATCCCCATCGAGCGCGACCCGATCGAGTACATCGGCCGCGACTTCGTCTACTCCAACGAGAAGCTCAAGAAGACGGGCTACAAGTTCATCTACGCCGACGCCCGCGACGGCATCCGCGACACGATCCGTTGGTACCAGCAGGAAGGCTGGATCTAGCCGGCGCGGCCGGTGCCGAGTCGCGAGGGGCCCCGACGGGCTCGGCCCGGCGGGCCCCATCGCGGGAGGTCATGGGAACCCTGTGAGGGTTCCCATCTACAAAGGAGGGACCCATGAAGAACGAACCGCGTCAGCCGAACGGCGAGCGCTACGACTACATCGCCCTGTGCCTGGCCACCAACGACATGCTCGAGGACGTGATGCGCAAGGGCGTCCAGCCCGACCTCGAGAAGCTCGCCGGCTGGGAGTTCCGGGGCTGCAACACCCCGGAGTACGCCGTCGTCCTCGGTATCAAGAAGTTCAAGAAGGGCTTCTACCGCGACGGCTCGACCGGCCCGGGGCGGATCCAGGGGTACAACGTCAAGATCAAGCAGAACCCCCTGGGCGACCCGTGGATCGACGAGATGAAGGGGAGCGACTCGTTCAAGTTCGGCTGGTACAACGTCTACCCCGTCGACCTGAGCGAGATCGACTACAAGTACCCGAACGCGGCGCTCATCAACTACGACTGCGACAAGAACTTCAAGCTCGACCCGACGCGCATGCTGCGCGACTACCTGGTGCAGGTCTACCCGGACAACCCCGACCTGTACCTGGGCAAGGCCTTCCTCGCCTTCGGGCCGGTGCGCGTCTTCATGTCGTGGTTCATCCTGGAGCGCTCGAACAGGTCCTCGCTCGCCTGATCCGCCCGCGCCTCCTCGTGGCGTCGCACCAGCCGCGCCCGGCCACCGGTTGCCGGCGGCGTGATTCGCGGGCAAGCTGCCCCTCGTGGCCCGCGCCGACGCCTTCCTGCCGATGACCCGCGCCACGGCGATGTACCACACGGGCCTCGATCCGCTGAGCGGCCGGCCCGTGGCCGTGGCGCGCGGCCTCCGCGAGAAGCGGCTCCAGAAGGCGCTCCTGCTCTACTGGGACCCGGCCGAGCACGAGCGCGTGCGGGAGGCGTTGCGCGAGGCGGGGCGCGGCGATCTCATCGGCCGCGGGCCCGCGGCGCTCGTGCCCCCGCCGGGCCGGCAACCAACCCACGCTCCCGCGCGCCCATCCTCGCGCGCCCCCGCGCGCCGACCCGCGCCGTCGAAGGCTCGCCGCGCGCCGATGGGTGCTGGAGGCCACAGCGTGGGGCCTCGTGGCCGGGGGTGACGCTGGCTCCAGACCATGGCACCCTGTCACGGGTGTCGCGCTTTCCGGGCCGGGCCGTTCGTCCTGCCCGGGTAACTTGGTGCATCATCAGGGAGAAGGTCCCCGGCCCCGATCAGGGCACACTGCTTGCACGGGTTGACGCCACCATGACCTCCAGAGTCCCTCGCACGCTCCTGGCTGTCGGTGCCCTCCTCCTCGCCGGCAGCGTGAACGCCGCCCCCGCCGACCGGACCGCCGCCCTGCAGGTGCTCACCGCGCTCGAGGCGCGCGGCCATCTGCAGGTGGTCTGGCCCGCCCACGCCGACACGCCGCGACACGTGTCGGGCCCGCTCGCCGCGCCCCACGCCGGGACGCCCGAGCAGGCGGCGCGCGCGTTCCTGGGCCAGCGGGGAGCGCTCTTCGGCCTCCGCGACGCGGCCCGCGAGGTGCGCCTGCACGCGGCGGTGCCGACGGCGGCGGGCACGGTGGTCCGCTTCACGCAGGAGCTTGAGGGGCTCCCGGTGCAGGGCGCCCACCTCGTGCTCGTGGTGGACCCGGCCGGCCGCGTCTTCCTGGCCAACAGCTCGCTCCGCACCGCCCGCCCCGTGCTGCCGGCGACGGTCGTCGACGTGACCCGCGCGCGCGACGCCGTGACCGCGCGCGGCGCCCTGGCCGGTCCGGCGCGCCTCGTGCTGCTGCCGAGCGGCGACGGCCTGCGTCCCTGCTGGGTGGTCTGGGGCCGCACCGTGCGGCCGTTCGGCATCTGGGACTACTACGTCGACGCGACGACCGGCGAGGTGATCGGCCGGCGGAACCGCATCGTCACGGCGAAGGGGCGCGTCTACACCAACAGCCCGGTCGAGGGCAACCCCGGCCTCGTCGACGTCGACCTGCAGCACCTGACCGCGACCGACAAGCTGAAGGGCGACTACGCCGACTCGTTCCGCGGGACGATCGGCGACTGGTACAACCTGGTGACCAAGGAGCGGAAGGCGGTCCCGGTGAACGGCGACTACCTCTACGACCCGCAGGAGCCGAGCTTCACCGAGCCCTTCGCCGAGGTCCAGGTCTACCACCACGTGACGAGCTTCCACCAGTGGCTCCTCGACCAGTTCCAGTTCCAGCGGACCACGCGCGGCGGCGAGCAGTTCATCACCACCTTCGCCAACGTCGCCTTCGACGACGGCGGCGGGGGCTACGGCCAGTTCGACAACGCGTTCTGCGGCGACGTCGACGGCGATGGCAAGTCCGACCTCGCCCTCGGGCAGGGGAGCGTCGACTTCGGCTACGACGCCGAGGTCATCTACCACGAGTTCACCCACTCCATGATCGAGGAAGGCCCCCGGCTCGATGGCGTGGACATCGACGCTCTGGGCCTGAACATGGACCCCCTGTCCCTGAACGAGTGCTTCGCCGACTACTTCTCCTGCGCCTACACGAACGACCCGGTGCTGGGCGAGTACGCGGGCGAGATGGGCGGCGGCATCCGCCAGCTCACCGATCCGGCCGGCGAGTTCATGAAGTGCCGCGACGTCCCGCTCCAGGGGGAGTCGCACGACGACAGCATGCCGATGTCCCGCGGTCTGTGGGACGTGCGCACGGCGCTGGGCGCCACCAAGGCCGACCAGGCGATCTACGCCGCGGCGCAGGCCCTCCAGCCCGACGCCAGCTTCAGCGACGCGGCCAGCTCGCTCCTGGCGGTCGTGCAGCAGCGGTTCGGCGCCGCCGACGCGGCCACGGTCAAGGCCAAGCTGGACGCCCGCAACCTCACCGAGTGCCCGCGCCTCTTCCCGGTCGCGCACGGGGCCAGCCACACGGGGTACGTCTGGGGCCAGCAGTCCATCGGCGACATGCAGATCCCGCACGCCCTGCAGTACGCGATCGACGTTCCCCTCAACGCCACGCGCCTGAGCCTCAACCTCTCGGGCTACGGCGCCTACGGCGGCAACGTCACGCTCATCCCCTTCGTGCGCCGAAACGACCCGGTGCTCGTGCAGGTGAGCGGCTACGATCTGACGTACGCGGCCGACGTCACCGGCCAGGCCGACCGCGACCTGGTGCTGACGCTCGACAGCGCCGACAAGAAGCTGGTGCCGGGCCAGATGCACTACCTGCTGGTGACCAACGACGGCGAAGACGACATGCTCTTCGAGCTGCACGTCGGCATCTCCACCACGCCCCTCGTGCAGACCGACGCGGGTGTGCCCGATGCGAGGCCGTGGACCGACGGCCCCCGCCCGGGCGATGCGACGATCGGCGACGGCGGCGGCGACAACCACCAGCCCCGGCGCGGCTGCGCCTGCCGCGCTGGTGCCAGCGACGCCGCCGGCTCCTCGCTCCTCCTCGCCGTGCTGGCGCTCGCGCTCGTTTCTGTCCGCCGCCGCCGATAGCGGCGGCCGGGCGCGCCCGCCGCCGGCGGTACCGGCACTCCCGCGGCGCCATCGGCACGAGCGCCCCGCGGCTGCCTCCGCCCCGGGCGGCTCCCGGGATTCTGCCTACGACCGCGGGGCCTCGCCCCGCACGACACTCCAGACGGCGAGGACGCGCAGCTCGCCGCGGTCGGGCGTGGGTGCATGGAAGACGTGGTACGGCGTGCCGGCGATCGGGTAGTGGCGGACGTTGCGGCTTCGCCGACGACGGTAGGGTCGCCCCAGGAACGGCATCTGGGCCAGCACCTCGACGACCCGCTGGAACTCCGTGGCGAGATCCGTCGACGCCGACGGCCGATGCGTCTGCCACCACTCCGCCAGTTCCTCGAGCTGCACTTGCGCCGAGGGCGCAATCGCGATGCGCAAGGTCACCGCGAGTCCAGCCGCCCGAGCGACTCCTGCAGCGAGAGACCGCTGCCTGCCTCGATCTCCTCCCAGCCGCGGTCGAGCGCAGCTTCGAGCTTGGCGCGGGTGTCCGCATCGAGAGCGTCAAGCGACCCGATGTGCTCGAAGGGATCGGCCTCGAAGAGCGGGACTTCCGAGTTATCGGGAAGGTCGGTCGGCTCGTCGAGCCGAAGGCGCCCGTTCCTGACCACTGCCTTGTGCACGCCCATGGTCTATCGTTCCTCCCCCTCCCTCTCGGGATCATGCCGCGGTCACGCGGTCCCGGCAAGGGGTGGGACCGGGCGCCACCCCGTCCGCCATCGCGAACGGATTGACGCCCCCGCACCGGCGGCATACCTTCTCCGGCATGGAGCCCCCCGTCGGGTCGAAGCCCTCGCGGCGCCTGGACCTGGAGGCGCTGTGCGACATCCTGGTGCGCGCCCGGCTGCTCGATGAGTCGCAGCGCCGCGACGTGATGGTGCGCGAAGGGCGCGAGCGGGGACGCATCCTGCGCGAGCGCGGCCTCACCGCGACCGGCGGCCGGCGCGGCAACCGCGCCGACGACGACCAGGTCCACCCCGCGGAGATCATCGCGGCCCTCAAGCTCGATTGCGCGGGCGATCCGGGCCGGCCGCTCACCGAGGAGGCGGTGATGCGGGCGGTGGCCGAGGCCGCCGGCCTCGAGTACCGCACCATCGACCCGCTCAAGATCGACGGCAAGCTCTGCTCGCAGACGCTGTCGCGGCCGTTCGCGCGCCGCAACACGGCGCTCCCGCTCGGGCTCGAGGACGGCGTCCTCTGCATTGCCGTCGCCGACCCCTTCGACGCCGAGATGCTCGACAACCTGCAGCGCTTCGTGAGCCACCGCGTGCGCACGGTGGTCGCGCCCAAGAGCGACATCCAGCGCATCATCACCGAGGTCTACGGCTTCCGGACCTCGGTGTCGGCGGCGGAGCGCGAGTTCAAGGTCGGCACCGAGATCGGCAACCTCGAGCAGTACGTGCGCCTCAAGCGCATCGACGAGATCGAGGCCAACGACAGCCACGTCGTCAACGCCGTCGAGTATCTCCTCCACTACGCCTTCGACCAGCGCGCCTCCGACATCCACATCGAGCCCAAGCGCGAGCAGTCGGAGGTGCGGCTCCGCATCGACGGCCTGCTGCACACCGTGCACACCCTGCCCAAGGTGGTCCACTCGGCGGTGGTCTCGCGCCTCAAGATGCTGGCGCGCCTCGACATCGCCGAGAAGCGCCGGCCCCAGGACGGCCGCATCAAGACCGCCCGCGGCGACCGTGAGGTGGAGCTGCGCGTCTCCACGCTGCCGGTGGCCTTCGGCGAGAAGGTGGTGCTGCGCATCTTCGACCCCGAGGTGATCGTCCGCGACCTCTCCGAGATCGGCCTCTCCGACGACCAGCTGCGGACCTTCGAGACCTTCATCGCGCGCCCCAACGGCCTGATCCTGGTCACCGGCCCGACGGGGAGCGGCAAGACCACGACCCTCTACTCGTCCCTGCGCGCCCTCGCCGGTCCCGACGTGAACATCACCACCATCGAGGACCCCATCGAGATCGTGGTCGACGCCTTCAACCAGGTGGCGATCCAGCCGAAGATCGGGCTCGACTTCGCGCAGGCCCTGCGCCACATCCTGCGGCAGGACCCCGACGTGATCATGGTCGGCGAGATCCGCGACGAGGAGACCGCCGGCCAGGCGGTGCAGGCCGCCCTGACCGGGCACCTGGTGCTCTCGACGCTGCACACCAACAACACCGCGGCGTCGGTCACCCGCCTGTGCGAGCTGGGCGTGGACCCGGTGCTGGTGTCGTCGACGCTGGTGGGCGTGGTGGCGCAGCGGCTGGCGCGGCTGGTGTGCGGCTCGTGCCGCGCCGAGACGGCGCTCACGCCCGATCAGCTCTCGACCCTCGGGGTCGATCTGGGCGACCTGTCGGCCCAAGGGGAGCAGCCGCGCCTGGTGGTGGCGACGGGCGAGGGGTGCCCGCGCTGCCGGATGACCGGGCTCTACGGCCGCACCGGCGTGTTCGAGGTGTTGCCGGTCGACGACAAGATCCGCAAGCTCGTCCGGGCGCGGGCCGACGCCAAGGAGCTGCTCAAGCAGGCGCGGCAGGACGGCATGATGACCCTGCGGGAGGCCGCCATCCGCAAGCTGGCCAAGGGGCTCACCTCCTTCGAGGAGGTCACCCGCGTCACGGTGGAGGAGTAGATGGAGCGGCTGGAGAGCGAGCTCAAGCGACTCGTCGCGGCGGGGTTCCCGATCATCTACCTCCTCACCCACGAGGAGGAGCGCGCGGTGGCCGCGGTGCGCGCCGTGGCCGACACGATGCCGGTCCGCGTCTGGTCGCTGCTGCGCGGCTTCGAGGACGGCATCGGCGCCGGCGACCCCTTCGCCGCGGTGCGCGAGGCCACCGGCCACACGCGCCCCGGCCTCTTCGTGTTCCTCGACCTGCACCCCTTCCTCGCCGACCCCCGCATAGTGCGGGCCATCCGCGACCTGGCCCACGTGGCGCCGCAGGCGCACCGGACGGCGCTCTTCGTGATGCCGCGCGCCGTGGTGCCGCCGGAGATCGAGAAGGAGGTCGCCATCGTCGACGTCCCGCTGCCGGGCACCGTCGAGCTGGGGGCCTTCCTGGCGCAGGAGCAGCGCACCGCCGGCGCGCCAGCGGCCGCGGCCATCGGCGACGGGGGCGAGCCGGGGCGCGCCGCCCGCGGCCTCACCGCCGACGAGGCGCGGCGCGCGTTCCGCCTGGCGCTGGCCGAGTCCGACCACGGCGCCGGCCTGCGGCGGGTGGTGGACGAGAAGAAGCGCATCCTCCGGCAGAGCGCCTGCCTCGAGTTCGTCGAGGAGACGGCGGCCTTCGAGCAGGTGGGCGGCCTCGATGCCCTCAAGGCCTGGGTGCGGGCCCGCTCGCGCGCCTTCGGCGACGAGGCCCGGGCCTTCGGGCTCCCCGCGCCCCGCGGCGTGCTGCTCCTCGGCGTGCAGGGATGCGGCAAGTCGCTCGCGGCCAAGGCCACCGCCGGGACGTTCCGCCTCCCCCTCATCCGCCTCGACTTCGCCGCGGTCTTCGCCTCCCCGTCGCCCGAGGACACCTTGCGCCAGGCGCTGCGCGTGGCGGAGGCCATGGCGCCCGCGGTGCTGTGGATCGACGAGATCGAGAAGGGGCTCGGCGGCACGGTGGCGGCGGCCGCCGACACCCGCGTCTTCGGCAGCTTCCTCACCGGGATGCAGGAGAAGCGGGAAGCGGTCGTCGTGGCGGCCACCGCCCACGACATCGAGGGGCTGCCGCCGGAGCTGGCCCGCCGCGGCCGCTTCGACGACATCTTCTTCGTCGATCTGCCGGCGCTCAAGGAGCGCGAGGAGATCCTCGCGATCCACCTGCGCGCGCGGGGCCGCGACCCGGCGGCCTACCCCGTGGACAAGCTGGCGCGCGAGTCGGAGCAGTTCTCGGGGGCCGAGCTGGAGCAGGTGGTGGTGGCGGCGCTCTACCGCGCCTTCGGCCGCGGCAGCGAGCTCGCCGCCGTCGACCTGGAGCGCGCCACCGCCGAGGTGGTGCCCCTCGCCACGACCTACGAGGAGCGCCTGGCGGCCCTGCGCGAGTGGGCGCGCACGCGCGCCCGGCGCGCCTCCGCCGACCGTCGCACCCTGGAGCTGTTCGAGGCGTAGGGCCCATGCCGAGCGAGAAGGACCTGCAGCAGCAGTTCGAGGAGCGCCTGAGCGAGACCCTCGCCGACTTCGGCGCCACGTCGACCGAACGGGGCCTGGCGCTGTGCCGGGCCCTCATCCACAAGGCCGTGCACCTGGCGGCGGAGACCGACGGCATCGAGTTCTGCACCGTCGCGACCTACCTCGCCGACATGGTGAGCCACGCGCACGGGCTCATGCACCCGCAGGGGCAGCCCGACCGCCACGATCGGCCCATGCACTAGCCGCTCGCCCTCGCTCGACCCCGTGCGCCACTACGACGCCATACTCTTCGACGCGGGCAACACGCTGGTGCACCTCGATCACGCGCGCGTGGCGGAGATCGCCGGCCAGGGGATCGACGAGGCCGCGGTCTGGCGGGGCGACCGCGCGGTGCGGACCAACGCCGTGCTGCTGTCGCAGCTCGCGGGTGGCCACCTCCAGTCATGGCGGGCCTACATGGAGTTCGCGCTGGAGGCCGCCGGCCTGCCGCCCGACCGGGCGGCGAACGCGGCCGCCCGGGTCTTCCACGCGCACCTGCAGCGCAACCTGTGGCGCCGCGTGCCCGCCGACGTGGAGCCGACGCTGCGCCACCTCCGCGCCGCGGGCTACGTGGTCGGCGTGGTGTCGAACGCCGAGGGGACGGTCGAGCAGCTGCTGCGCGAGGTCGGCCTGGCCTCGCTCCTCGACTTCATCATCGACTCGCACGACGTGGGCATCGAGAAGCCCGACCCGCGCATCTTCGCCCTGGCCCTGGAGCGCGCCGGCACCGCCCCCGAGCGCACCCTGTACGTGGGCGACATCTACACCGTCGACGTCGTGGGCGCGCGCGGCGCCGGCCTCGACGCGGCGCTGCTCGACAGCTTCGGCGTGTACCGCGACGTCGACTGCCCCCGGCTCCTGACGCTGGGCGACGTCCTCAAGCTGATCGACGGCGTCTGAGGCCGGTCACCAGCAGTAGCGCCAGATCCCGGTGCTGACGCAGGCCTGCGTGCAGGTCGCGGTCGTGGAGACGCACTCGTACCCGCTGCCGCGGACGTCGAACGTCAGCCCGTCGCACGTGCAGGTCCCGGTGCCCCAGCCCTGCGTCGGGCACGGGTAGACCGTGCCGGTGCCGTAGATGACCTCGGCCGAGTAGAGGGTGTACCCGCCCGGCTCCTGATCCGAGCAGGCGAACTTCGCCTTCTGGCAGTCGCCGCGGAGGCAGTAGTACATGGCGTCGCTGCCGCACACGGTGCCGTCGGCGCGCGGCTGGCCCTTGCACTGCCCGTCGGTGCACGTCGGGGACGTCTGGCAGTCGGTGCCCGTCCCGCCGCAGCCCCCGCACGACTGCCCGCACACCGGGTCCGGGCCGCAGTCGCGCCCGGTGCAGTCCGGGGTGCAGCACGACCCGGCCGTGCAGACCTGGCCGGCCGCGCAGCACTCCCCGCCGCAGCCCGCGTACTGGCAGTGGCAGGCGCCCGTCTGACAGGTCGCGTTCGCCGGGCAGGCGCCCGCCTGACACGGGCGGCCGCAGCCGTCGTCGGCGCCGCAGTCCTTGCCCGCGCAGCTCGGCGCGCAGCACCCCGCCGCCTCGTCGATCACGCCGTTGCAGTCGTTGTCCAGGCCGTCGCAGATGGTCTCCGTCACCTCGTAGGTCGCGCCCCGCAGCGCCGCCGCCTGGTACTGGGCCGTCCCGCAGCCGCGCCAGCCCGCCGCGCCGCCGCACGGCTGGAGCGCCCCCGCGCACACGCCCGCCTGCACCGGGCAGGCCGGGGCGGCGAGGCCGTCGTCGACGACGCCGTTGCAGTCGTTGTCCTTGCCGTCGCAGACCTCGGGCGTCGGCCCCACGGTCCACTCGCACGGGCCGAGCTGCCCGTCCACGCAGTGCCGCACCCCGCCCCGGCACTCGCCGACGTCGTCACAGGCCTGCGTCGTCCCCGTGGTGCACGGGCACGGGCCGCCGCCGCACCACGGCACGCACTGGCCGTCCGCCTCGCGGCAGGCCTCCGCGGCGGCGCAGCCGATGACCGGACCCCAGTCCCGGCAGGTGTCGGAGTCGTGCTGGCCGCACGCCTGGTAGCCCGCGCCGCGGCAGCGGCGCTGCCCTTCGGCGCACTCGTGACCGCAGGTCGCGGCGCACGCGCCGTTGCTGCAGTAGGGGAGGTCCGCCGGGCAGGCGGTGGCCGCGCCCCACCGCGAGCACGCGCCCACCTGCTCGCAGGTGCGCAGCCCGTCGCCGACGCACTCCCGGTCGCCCGCGGCGCACGCATCGGTGCACAGCGTGACGATCACCTGGACCGTCTTCCCGCTCAGCGCGACCACGCCGACCGGCGTCGCCGGACTGCTCGCCATCGTCCTCCTCGCGACGCGCCCGCCCCGCCGGCGGCGCTGAGCGCCGACCCGTCGACACGCCGGCGCGCCGCGGTTGCAACCCCTCCGACCGGCTCGTATAGTGTCCTCGTGGCGACGCGACGGCCCGAACCCGGCGACGGCGCTCGACCGTGCGCTCCGAGTGCGGCGGAGTGGGCGGCGATGTCGCCGCCGGAGCGCGCGCGTGCGGTGGAGCAACTGCCGGCCCGCCTGACCCTGGAGGAGCTGCGGCCGGAGGGGGACCCGTACCGGGAAGCGAAGATGGGGGCCTTCGAGGTGCTGCGCAGCTTCTTCGGCAAGCTCGGGCGCCGGGTCTACCTGGCGGTGGATCTCGCGGTCTACTACCCGGGGGAGCCGCGCTTCGCGCCGGACCTGCTCGCGGTGCTGGACGTGGACCCGCGGCCGCGGATGAAGTGGGTGGTGAGCGCGGAAGGCAAGGGCCTCGACTTCGTGCTGGAGGTGCACGTCAGCGGCGAGGCGCGCAAGGACCTGGTCCGCAACGTCGAGCGGTACGCGCGGCTCGGGATCAAGGAGTATCTCATCTACGACCGGGGCCGCCAGCACCTCGGGGGCTGGCGGTTGCGGCCCGCGGGCGCCGGCGCGTACGAGCCCGTCGCGGCGGAGGGCGGCCGCCTGTCTTCGGGGGTGCTGGGCCTCGACCTGACGATCGAGGGGGAGCGGCTGCGCTTCTACGAGGGGACGGCGGCGCTGCTGGAAGAGCGGGAGCTGCGCGAGCGGCTGGAGCGGCTCGTCGAGCAGGTGCAGCGGCGGGCCGACGAGGAGGCGCGGCGGGCGGAGGAGGAGGCGCGCGGGCGGCGCGAGGCCGAGGAGCGAGTGGCCGAGCTCGAGCGCGAGGTGGAGCGGCTCAAGTCAGGCACGTACTCGCGGATGTACTGCCGCACCGTCTCCTCGTCGAGCCCCACCGTGCTGCGGCAGTACCCGCGCGCCCAAAAGTGGAACCCCGTGAAGTTGCGCTCCCGCCCCAGGTGCTCTCGGTGAATCCGGATCGCGGACTTGCCCTTCAGGAACCCGAGGGTGTTCGCGACCGAGTACTTCGGCGGGATGCTCAAGCAGAGGTGCACGTGGTCCGCCAGGGCGCGGCCCTCGACCAACTCGATCTTCTCCTCCTC
>JACRCY010000353.1 GCA_016218785.1 Deltaproteobacteria bacterium | reverse complement strand
TCAGCGTCAGAAACAGACCAGATAGTCGCCTTCGCCACCGATGTTCCTCCTGATATCTACGTATTTCACCACTACACCAGGAATTCCACTATCCTCTTCTGTTCTCGAGAACTGCAGTATCTGAAATGGTTTATCAGTTGAGCCAATAAATTTACTTTCAGACTTACAATCCCGCCTACGAGCTCTTTACGCCCAATAATTCCGGACAACGCTTGCCCCCTACGTCTTACCGCGGCTGCTGGCACGTAGTTAGCCGAGGCTTCCTCTGAGGGTACCGTCATTATCGTCCCCTCTAACAGAGCTTTACGACCCGAAGGCCTTCATCACTCACGCGGCGTGGCTGGGTCAGGCTTGCGCCCATTGCCCAATATTCCCCACTGCTGCCTCCCGTAGGAGTCTGGGCCGTGTCTCAGTCCCAGTGTGGCTGATCATCCTCTCAGACCAGCTACCCGTCTTCGCCTTGGTGAGCCGTTACCTCACCAACTAGCTGATGGGCCGCGGGCTCATCTCCCGGTGACAGCTTTCGTGAAGAGGCCGTCTTTCCCGACAAGGGCCGGAGCCCCTGCCGACGAATGCGGTATTAGCAACCCTTTCGGGCTGTTATCCCCCGCCGAGAGGTAGATTACCCACGTGTTACTCACCCGTCCGCCACTTTACTCAGGAGCCGAAGCCCCTTTTCTCGTGCGACTTGCATGTGTTAGGCCCGCCGCTAACGTTCGCTCTGAGCCAGGATCAAACTCTCCAGTTTATCTGTAGAGTTAGCCGGAGACAAGCTCTCCGGGGACTCGCTGCTTGGCTAAAACCCACGAGCAAGTTGGCCTCCCCCGAGGGGGTGTTTCGCCAACTCTTTCGCCGGCTTACTGTTCAGTTTTCAAAGAACGATACACGTCTGCCACTCGGCAGAGCCAGTAGTTTACTCAGCGCGCGCCTTCTGTCAAGCTCTTTCAGCCGACGCGCTGCGCTTTTCTTCATCGACGCGGCCAGGCGCCTCTCGGCAGCCGACCTGCGCGACGAGGCGATCCAATACTCTCTCGCACCGACTGTGTCAAGCATAATTTTCTCGGCATCTTGGACGCGGTTTCTCCCCGGATCGCGGACCCCGCGGCCCGGGGAGCGGATCTCACAGCGCCCTACGCACGACCACATGTCGCGGGCGATCGTTCTGGCTTCGCGCGAACGCGAGCGCGTCGCGGGCCGACCCACGTTTGCTCGGCCTGGAGCGTTGGAGTACCATGCCGGAGAGCATCGGTTCCGTCGACGAAGCCGCGGTCCCCGTCATGCCCGTCTGCCCACAGTGCCAGGAATCGTACGACGAGGACCTCGAGTTCTGCGGGCGCTGCGGCAGCGCCATGGGGCGGCCGGCGTCCGCCTCGTCGGCGAACGACTCGTGGATCGGGCAGGTCATCGATGGGCGCTACCGGGTGCTCGCGCGCATCGGCCAAGGCGGCATGGGTGCCGTCTACCGCGTCGAGCATCTGCGGATGGGCAAGATCGCCGCGATGAAGGTGCTCCTCCAGGAGCTGGCCTCCGACCGCGAGCTGATCAAGCGCTTCCGTCGGGAGGCCGAGGCCGTCAGTCGTCTCACCCACCCGAACTCGGTCCAGACCTTCGACTTCGGCCAGGTGGGCGACGCGCTCTTCCTGGTGATGGAGTACCTGCGCGGCGAAAACCTGTCGGCGATCCTCAAGCGCGACGGGCCGCTCCTGTTCCAGCGCGTGGCGCCCATCGTCATCCAGGTCTGCAGCGCGCTCGCCGAGGCCCATGAGCTCGGGATCGTCCACCGCGACCTCAAGCCCGAGAACATCATGGTGTCGCGCACCAAGGACGGCGCCGACTACGTGAAGGTCCTCGACTTCGGCCTCGCGAAGATGCGCGAGTCGGAGGCGCTGAACGACATCACCCAGCGCGGCTGCCTCATCGGCACGCCCTACTACATGTCGCCGGAGCAGGTGCGCTCCGAGGACCCCGACGCGCGCTCCGACGTCTACAGCCTCGGCGCGGTCATGTACCGGATGCTCGCCGGCGTCGAGCCCTTCTCGGGCGTCTCGCCGATGGCGGTGCTCACCAAGCACCTCACCGACGAGCCCGTGCCGCCGCGGCAACGGCGCCCCGATCTCGACATCGATCCCGGCGCCGAGGCCATCGTGCTGCGCGCCATGGCCAAGCGTCGGGAGGACCGCTACCAGTCCATCGACGCGATGCGGGAGGAGATCGAGCGCCGTCGGCTCGAGCTCGCCGGCATCCCCGCGTCCGCGGCCGCCTCCTACTCGGGGCCGCTGGTCCTGACGCCGGTCCCCTCTCCCGACAAGCAGCGACGCGCCAGCGACGGTCGCCCCATCCTGGTGACGCCGGCGCCGCCGCCCGAGACGCCGCCCGACGGCAGCCTCGACGCCACGCTCCCCGACGTCGCCCCGGCGGGCGAGCGCCTGTCGCGCGAGGACTTCAACCAGTACGAGCGGCGCCTGCGCCGTCAGCGGTACTCGGTCCTCTTCGTCCCCGTGGGGCTCATCGCCGCCGGCGTCCTCGTCTGGTACTTCGGGTTCCACCGCGCGGCCGGGCGCGTCCCCGGCGAGGAGTCGGAGCCGAACAACGAGCCCGCCCAGGCGAATCCCCTGGCGAGCGGCAAGCCGGTGCGCGGCCAGATCGGCAAGCGCCTCAACCGCGAGCAGTCGGACCGGGACTTCTTCCGCATCCCGCGCGGCGTGCGGCCCGACGAGGGGCGAACCGTCTCCGCCAGGGTGAGCGGCATCCCCAACATGGATCTCACGCTGGAGCTCTACGACACCAGGGGGCAGCGCATCGCCCACGGCGACGGCGCGGGCCCCGGGGGCCCCGAGGCGCTGCCCAACGTCCACGTCGATGGGCAGGAGTACTATCTGTGCGTCCGCGAGGTGTGGGTGTCGGGCCGGCCGCCCACCGAGAACGTCACGGACCAGTACGTCCTCCAGGCCGACTGGGCCCCGGTGAGCAAGGCGGAGGAGGTCGAGCCCAACGACTCCGCCGAGGCCGCCACCCCGTTGCCCATCGGCGGCTCGCGGCGCGGCTACCTGGGGCGTCGCGCGGACGTCGACCACTACCGCGTGACGGGGACCGCCGGCGGCATCATCGCCGTCGAGGTGAGCGGGGTCCAGGGTGTGATCCTCCGCCTCCGGGGGTGGCAGCCTGCCAGGCCGTCACGGGACGTCGACGCCCGCCTCGCGGACGCGCCGCGTCCCGGGATCACCGCCGAGAGCCCGGGCGCGGGACAGCCCGTGCACCTCAGCGTGCCGTGGCCCGACGGAACGCCGGCGCCGGTGGTGTCGGTCGAGGCGACCGGGACCGTCGCCGACGGCGGCGCCGCCGCGCAGGACGCCTACACGATCCAGGCGAAGCGGTAGGGCGGCGCCGGCCGGCGCGACCCCCCGAGGCCACCCGCGAACGGGGGCTATCGCGCCGCGCAGCCCGCGCCCCCGCAGCGTGATGGTGCTGCCGGCGGTGACGCGGCCGGGGAAGGACCAGATCACGGGGCGCCACGCCGGGTCGTACTCGAGCCCCTCGGTGAAGACCTCGACGCCCGCGAGCGCGTCCCAGTTGCCCCCGAACTGCAGCTCGCCGCCCACCGCGAGCACTTTGCCATCGGGCAGGACGGAGGCAGCGTGACCGCTGCGCCGCTGGTGCATCACCCCGCCCGCGGCCCAGGTGCCCGTGGTCGGGTCGAAGACCTCGGCGTCGGCCAGCGGCGAGCCGCCGAACCCTCCGCTGACCAGCACCAGGCCGGTCGGCAGGAGCGTGGCGGCGTGAGCCACGCGGATCTGGATCGTCGGCGGTCCGACGACGAACTGGCCCATCAGCGGATCGTACAGCTCGACCGCGTCGATCAGGTACCCGCTGCTGTTGCCCGCCGCGATGAGCACGCGGCCGCCCGGGAGCGGGGTCGCGGTGTGCCCGGCGCGGGCGGTCGCCATGGCCCCGGTCACGGCCCACGTCCGGGTGGACGGGTCGTACAACTCGGCGCTCGCGACCATGCTCGAGCCGATCGTGCCGCCGGCCACGAGCACCTGCCCCGTTCCCGAGCGACGTCGCCGTGTGCCCGAAACGCCCAACCGCCAGCCTGCCAGTCGCGGCCCCCCCGCCGCAGAGGAGCACGGTGCCCCCTGGGAGCCCGGTGGCGGTCGCCCGGCTCCGCGCCGTGGCCATCGGCGCCGTGAGCGTCCACCACCCGGTCCGCGGGTCGAAGATCTCGCAGGTGGCGAGGGCGGTGACGCCATTGGTCGTGCCGCCACAGGCGAGCACGCGCCCATCACCGAGTAGCGCGAGCGAGTGGTCGTAGCGCGGCTGCACCATGGCGCCGGGCGTCGTCTCGAACGCTGCGCCGAAAGCGTCGGCGGAGGGCAGCGCTACGGCAGCGTGGCACAACGCGAGGGCCACCCGCACCGCGAGCCGCGAGCTGCTCGCGGCTCCCGTCGCGAGCGAGGGGGCACGAGACGACTGCCGTCTGCCGACGGGCAGGTCCCCCGTGACCTTCGCCCCCATACGCCCCACCGTTTCACGCTACCGCTCCGGGTAGCCCGCGTCAATCGGCCGACCCCGCGTTGCGGTGGTCGTGCCTGGGGCGTACGCTACCCCCCGGCAGCGGTGGCTGCGACTTCGGGCCACGGGGCCGAAGGTGCAGGTTTGCTTCCGTGACGAGATCGTCAGGCGCGCGGTGGTGGCCGCGGCGGTGCTCTGCGCGCCGGTTGCCCGCGCCGCGTCTTGGGAGCTGACCGCAGGCACGATGGCCGAGGCGCGGTACGACCACGCGCTGGCCCTCCTCGGTGATGGGCGCGTGCTGGCGTGCGGGGGCGCGGCCGGGGAGGGGGTGCCGCTGGCCTCGTGTGAGCTCCTCGATCCGCAGACGGGGCTCTGGACCACGACTGCACCCATGGCTGAGGCGCGGACGCAAGCGACCGCGACGACGCTGCCGGACGCCCGGGTGCTGCTCTGCGGCGGAGGGACCGCCTCCTGCACGGCGTTCGACGCGCGCACGGGCACCTGGACGCCGGCGGCGTCCATGGCGGTCGCCCGGTCGGCCGCCACCGCCACGCTGCTGGATGATGGCCGCGTGCTCATGGTCGGCGGCGACGGCGCCGGGCTGGCCGAGGTGTACGACGTCGCGGGGGACACCTGGATCGCGGCCGGTGTCATCGAGCCCCGGAGCCGCACCGCGGCCGCGCGCGATGCCGACGGGGGGGTCCTCGTCCTCGGGGGGACAGGCCCAGCGGGGCCGGTGGCGACGGTCAACCGGTTCGATCCGGTGTCAAACACCTGGGCGGCGGGCCCGCCCCTGCCGGCGCCGCGCGCGGAGCACGCGGCCGTCAGCCTCCGCACCGGCACGCTGCTCGTCCTCGGCGGCACCGATGGGGTCGCGGCGCAGCGGTCGGCGTTCCTCCTGGACCGAGCGGCCGGCGCCTGGTCGGCGACCGGCGAGCTGACGCAAGCTCGCAGCCTCCCCGTGGCCGTGCTGGTGCCGTGCGGACGCGTGCTCGTGGCGGGCGGCGAGCACGGCGCCGCCAGCGCGCAAGTCGAGAGCTGGGACGAGGGGGGCGGAATCTGGATCGAGGAGCCCTCGCTCCGCGAGGCGCGTGGCGGGGCCGGCGGCGTCATGCTCGCCACGGGCGACGTGCTCATCGTGGGCGGCCGCGGCCCCGCGCCCAGCGCCACTGCCGAGCGATTCCGCCCCGTCGGAATGTGGACCACAGACGGCTCCACCTCGGACCCACACCTGTACGGCACCTGGACGCCGCTCGCCGGTGGGAGCCTCCTCGCGGCGGGTGGGGCGGTCGCGTGGTCCGGCCCGGCACTGGCCACCACAGAGCGGTACGATGCGGTCGTCGGCGAGTGGCACCAGGTCGGGGCCTTGAACCAAGCCAGGTGGATCCACACGGCCACCCGCCTCGCGAGCGGAGCCGTGCTCGTCGCGGGGGGTTGGGGCCAGGTCGCTCTTCTGGACAGCGCCGAGGTCTTCGATCCGGCCGCGGAGACGTGGCGGTCCATGGCGAGCATGCACCACGCCCGCTGTGAGCACTCCAGTGTTCTGCTCGCCAACGGCAAGGTGCTGGTCGCCGGTGGGGACGGCTACTCGAGCGCGGAGGTGTACGACCCCGTGCTTGACACCTGGGTGTTGACGGAGCCCATGCTGGTCAACCGCTGGTTCTCGACCGCGACCCTGCTGCCGGATGGCCGAGCGCTCGTCGCGGGAGGTGGTCTGCACGCGCCGGGGACGACGGCCGAGCGCTACGATGCGCAGACCAACGCGTGGACGGCCGCGGGGAGCATGGTGGCTCGTCGGCACTTCCATACCGCCACGCTGCTCCCCTCGGGCAAGGTACTCGTCATCGGGGGTCGGACCGATGATGACACGTACATCTACGTGACCTCCACCGCCGAAGTCTACGATCCGCCGACCAATGCGTGGAACGCGGTGGGGTCGATGCCGGGGAGCCGCTGCGCACACGCCGCCGCGCTGCTGGCGGATGGCCGCCTCCTGGTGGCTGGCGGCATCAACAACGGTCTGGTGGACCTCAACACGGCCGCCGTCTACGACCCCAGCGCCAACACCTGGACCCCGACCGGCAGCATGACCCTCGGCCGAACGCAGTTCGTGCTGATGCCGCTCGACGACGGCCGGGTGCTGGCGGCTGGCGGCGAGGGCGTCACCGCGACCGAGATGTACGACCCGGGGCTCGGGTTCCGCGAGGCCTGGCGGCCGCACGCCTCCCTCGCGGGCATGGCCTCCCCGGGCGAGACCCTGACGCTCTCTGGCACCGGTTTCCGCGGGTCCGTCGCCGCGTGCGGCGGCGGCACGGCCGGCGCCGCCGCTGACCTACCGGTCGTGAGCCTGAGAGCCGCGGCCGGGGGGACCACCTGGTGGCTAGCGCCTGCCCGGTTCGACGACAACACCGTCGCGGTCTGGCTGCCGCTTGAGCTCCTGCCGGGGGAGTACCGGCTCACCGTGACCGTCGCTGGCGTCCCGAGCCCGACGCTCCCGGTCACGCTGGAGCGCCTGCCGGCCGGCCACCCGTGCATGGCCGCGGAGCAGTGCTCGACCGGGTACTGTGTCGACGGGCGATGCTGCGGTGGTCCCTGCGACAGTACCTGCGAGCGCTGTGACGAGACCGGCGCATGCGCTCCCGTGCCGACGGGGGACGATCCCGACGGCGAGTGCGGGGGCGTCGACTCGTGCCGGGGCGCATGCGACGGTGACCGCGCATGTCGCTACCCAGGAGCCGAGACGCCGTGCGGCTTGTGTGCGGCCTGCGATGGGACAGGGCGCTGCGAGGTGACGCCTGCCGATGACCCGGCTTGCGGGACCATTCGCTGCTCGTCCCTGACCACCGCCTGCCGCCGCTTCGCCGACCTCACCGCCGGACGCTGCGTCGCAGTGGGTGCCTGCGCCCAGGTGGACCCCGCGTCCTGCACGAGCTTCACCGACGCCCCGGCAGGGAGCGCATGCAGCGGCGCAGGAGGCGGCGCCGGGAGCTGCTCCGAGGGCGCCTGCGTGACCGAGGCGCAGTGGCCGATCGCCACGCTCTGCGGCTGCGGCGCGGGTCCGGGCGGCACGCGGTCGCTCGGGCTGCTGTTCGTCGCCGTCCTCCTCGTGCGACTCCGCCAGCGGCGCCCCCGCGCGCTGGGGTGGCCGGCACGGTCAGGCTTCCGGGCACGCGGTTAGGGCGTTCTTCAGGGGATCCTCTTGCGGCCAGCGGCTGCGGCTGCGGGGTCCGGGGAGTCGGCCTGGTCGCGGGTGAAGGTCACGAAGGCCATGGCCGGGCGCCGCGATGACTCGCGCAGGACGAAGCGGATGCCGTCGAGGCTCCAGCCGCGGGAGATCCACTCGTTGAGAATGCGCTCGAGCTCCTCGTCGGTGACCGTGGACGTCTCCACCACCTTGTAGACCAGCATGGCCGGTCAGCGCTTCGCGAGGAGGGCCGCGGCCTCGAGGGCGTGGTAGCTGAGGATCAGGTCGGCGCCGGCGCGTTTGATCGCGGTGAGGGTCTCCATCATCACGCGGTCGTAGTCGATCCAGCCCCGTTCGCCGGCGGCCTTGAGCATCGCGTACTCGCCCGACACGTTGTAGGCGGCCAGGGGGAGATCGAACTCCTCGCGCACGTGGGCGATGATGTCGAGGTAGGCGAGGGCCGGCTTGACCATGATGATGTCGGCCCCTTCCTCGACGTCGAGGGAGACCTCGCGGATCGCCTCCGACGAGTTGGCCGGATCCATCTGGTAGGCCTTGCGGTCGCCGAACTGTGGCGCGCTGTCGGCCGCGTCGCGGAATGGGCCGTAGTAGCCCGAGGCGTACTTGGCCGAGTAGGCCAGGATGGCCGTCTGGTCGAACCCCTCCTCGTCGAGGGAGTCGCGGATGAAGCCGACCATGCCGTCCATCATCCCCGAGGGGGCGACGATGTCGCATCCGGCCCGCCCGTAGGAGCGCGCGGCGCGGCCCAGGTTCTCGAGGGTGGCGTCGTTGTCGACCGCACCCGCCGCGGTGA
>JACRCY010000352.1 GCA_016218785.1 Deltaproteobacteria bacterium | reverse complement strand
GGCAGGGCGGCGCCGGCGAGGCTGCGGGGCCGGGCGGCGGCGCGGGGGCCGTGGCGCCGACGCCGGTGACGATTGCCTTCCGCCTCGCCACCGAGCCCGCGGGCGCGGAGGTGGAGGTGGGCGGCGTGAAGGTGGGCAAGACGCCCGTCGAGCTGCCGCTGGAGAAGGCGAAGCTACCGCTGGTGGCGAAGTTCACCCGCGACGGGTACGAGCCGAAGGAAGAGACGCTCACCGACGCGACGCCGCAGGTGACGTTGACGCTCAAGAAGAAGTCCGGGAAGGGGCCGGGCAAGGGCCCCACCATCAAGACGACGCGGTGACGTTCACGCGCGCGGGCCCGAAGGCCACCGTGCGTCGAAGCGCCTGCGCCACCTCTGACTCCGCGCGCCTTGCGCCCCGCTGGGGCTGATGGCAGACGGTTCCTCGCCGTACCGCCAGTTGATTTGCGTCAGCCGGACACTTGAGCCAGATCAAGTTGCCAGAAGGGGCGGCGAAGTAGCTGGGCGTGCCTCGTGGCTGGCCTCCGCGGGGTTGCCGGAGGGCGCATGGGCATCCGAGTGGGAGTCGACGTCGGGGGCACGTTCACCGACTTCCTCGTGATCGACGATCGCGGCGAAGCGCGCGTCTTCAAGACGCTGTCGACCCCCGACGATCCCTCTCGCGCGCTGCTGCAGGGCCTGGTGGAGATCGCCGAGAGCTACGCGCTCTCCGTGGAGGCGCTCGCCGGGAAGATCGACACCATCGTCCACGGCACGACGGTGACGACCAACGCGGTCCTCACGCGCGGCGGCGCGAAGTCGGGCCTGGTGACGACCCAGGGCGTGCGCGACGCGCTCGAGATGCGCCGGGGCATTCGCGAGGAGCAGTACAACAACCGCTTCACCAACGTGGAGCCGCTGGTGCCCCGCTACCTCCGCGCGCCGGTGCGCGAGCGGGTCGATCGCGACGGCGTCGAGCTGGCGCCGCTCACCGAGGCAGACGTGCTCGCCGCCGCAGAGCTCTTCGCGAAGGAGGGCGTCTCCGCGGTCGCCGTGTGCTTCCTCAACGCCTTCGCCAACCCCGAGCACGAGCGCCAGGCCGAGGCGCTGCTGCGCAAGAAGCTGCCCGGCGCGTACCTGTCGGTCTCCTCGACGCTGCTCCCGGCGATCCGCTTCTACGACCGCATCAGCACCACGGTGCTCAACGGCTACGTAGGCCCGAAGCTGCGCAGCTACATCGACGCGCTCCTCGAGAAGCTGGCCTCGGTGAAGTTCAAGGGCGTGCTCTTGATCATGCAGTCGAACGGCGGCACGGTGGCGCCGGAGATCGTCCGCGAGCGCGCCGCGATGACGCTGCTGTCCGGCCCCGCTGCGGGTCCGCGGGCGGGCATGTTCTACGCGTCGATCCACGGCCTGAAGAACTGCATCACGGTCGACATGGGCGGCACCTCGTTCGACGCGGCGATGCTGCGCGACGGTGAGCCGCTCTTCGTCACCGAGGGGGAGATCGACCGCCTGCGCCTCGCGCTGCCGATGCTGGACATCACCACCATCGGCGCCGGCGGCGGCTCGATCGGCTGGATCGACAAGGGCGGGCTGTTGCGCATGGGCCCGCAGTCGGCGGGCGCGATGCCGGGGCCGGTCTGCTACGGGCGCGGCGGCGTCGAGCCCACCTGCACCGACGTGGACGTGGTGCTCGGCTACCTGCCTCCCGACGAGTTCGCCGGCGGGCGCATCAAGCTCGACGTCGAGCGCGCGCGGGCGGCCATCGAGGCGCGCATCGGCAAGCCGCTGCGAATGACGGTCGAGCAGGCCGCCGTCGGCATGGCGCGCGTCATCGACGCGAACATGGCGGCCGGCGTGCGAGCGGTGACGGTGAAGCGCGGGTACGACCCGCGTGAGTTCCCGTTGGTGGTCGCCGGCGGCGCGGGCCCCCAGCACTGCTGCGCCATCTGCACCGAGCTGGAGATTCCCCTCTTCCTGGTGCCGCGCCAGAGCTCGATCTTCTGCGCGGCCGGCATGCTGATGAGCGACCTGGTGCACGACGACGTGCGCTCGGTGCCGGGCCTGCTCGCCGACGCCGCGCCGAAGCTCGACGCCGCGGTGAAGGAGATGATCGCGGCGGCCCGCGCGACGCTGAAGGCCGAGCACGTGGCCGAGGCCGACATGCAGTTCCTGCCCTCGCTCGACATGCGGTACGTGAAGCAGTACCACGAGGTGAACGTGGGCTTCCCGGTGGGGGCGAGCCAGAAGGTCGCCGGGAGCTTCCACGCCGAGCACGACCGGCTCTACGGCTACAACCTCGCCGAGCAGAAGACGCCGCTCGAGGTCATCAACCTGCGCCTGCGCGCGGTGGGCGTGATGAAGAAGCCGACGTTCCCCGACTCCCCGCGGAAGGGCGGAGACGCCGCGGGGGCGAAGAAGGGCACGCGGCGCGCGTGGGTGCCCGAGCACCAGGCCTTCGAAGAGGTGCCGGTCTACGACGCCGACAAGCTGCTGCACGGCATGCGCCTCGACGGCCCGGCGAGCATCGACCAGGCGAACACCAGCCTCTTCCTCTCCGCGGCCTACAGCCTGGTGTGCGACCGCTACGGCAACTACCTCGGCTACCGCCGCGACCGTCTGGACGCGCTGCCCCAGAGCGTCCGCGCGCTGACCGACCAGAAGGTGGCGTCATGACCATCGACCCGATCCTCGCCTCGGTGATGCAGCGCTCGTTCAAGAGCATCACCGACGAGATGAGCATCTCGATGACGCGCACCACGCGCTCGCCCATCCTCTGCGAGGCGAAGGACTTCGTCACCGGCCTCTACGACGCGCAGGGCAACATGCTCGAGCAGACCGAGAACCTGCCCATCCTCTCGTTCTCGCTGGGGCCGGTCTGCAAGTACCTGCTCGAGTACTTCGCGGGCGACATCAACCCCGGTGACGTCTTCTTCCACAACGACGTCTTCAGCTACGGCAACCAGAACAACGACGTGGCGGCGTTCAAGCCCATCTTCCTCGGGCAGACGTTGATCGGCTGGTCGGCGACCAAGGGCCACATGGCCGACATCGGCGGCGCGGTGAAGGGCGGCTACAACCCGACCGCCACCGAGGTCTTCCAGGAGGGGCTGCGCATCCCCCCGGTGAAGGTCATCGACCGGGGCAAGCTGCGGAAGGACGTGTGGGACCTCATCTTCGCGAACATCCGCCTGGACATCGTGCCCGAGGACATGCGCGCGGAGATCGGCGCCTGCACCGTCGGAGAGCGGCGGCTCAAGGCGCTGGTGGAGAAGCTCGGCCTCGCGAGGTTCGAGGCCCACAAGGAGTACCTCTTCGACTCCACCGAGAAGATGATGCGCGAGGAGATCCGCAGCATTCCCCCGGGCGTCTACAAGGGCGAGGGCAAGGTCTTCTACGACGGCCGTCACCCCGGCTCGCAGTTCACCATTCGCGTGACGATCACCGTGAAGGACGGCGCGGTGACCTTCGACTACACCGGCACCGACGCGCAGACGAACGGCTTCGTCAACGGCACCTTCACCTCGTCGGCGTCCGCCACCATCCTCACCTTCCTGCAGATGGTGAACCCCGACATTCCGCACAACCAGGGCATGGTGCGGCCGCTGGAGATGATCATCCCCCAGGGGACGATTCTGAACGCGAGCTACCCGAAGGCGACGACGTTCGGGAACCACCTGTGCCCGCCCAACGCCGACGCGATTCAGCGCGCGCTCGCCGCCGCGATTCCCGCGCGCGTGTGCGCCGGCTGGAACCACCTGCTCTGCGCGCTCACCACCGGCCACAACCCGCGCAAGAAGGAGGACTACGTCGACATCTGCTTCATGGGCCTCAAGGGCGGCTCGGGCGCGATGGAGGGCGTGGACGGGTACGACCACATCGGCATGATCGACGCGTCCGGCGGCCTGCTCGACCAGGACTACGAGATGTTCGAGCAGCAGACGCCGCACCGCATCGTGAAGCACGAGCTCGCGACCGACTCGGCCGGCGCGGGGCGCTGGCGCGGCGGCCTCGGCGTGGACACCGAGTTCATCGTCGGCTCCGATGACACCCAGTTGGTGACGTTCGGCGACGGCGACGTGGTGCCGGCGTTCGGCCTGCACGGCGGCGGCCAGGGCACGCTCAACGTCATCGAGCTGCAGAAGCCCGACGGCTCGAAGTACCGCACCACCTCGAAGGACCTCGTCACCGGCGTGCCGAAGGGCACCGTGTACCGGCAGCACGCGGGCGGAGGCGGCGGCTTCGGCGAACCCAGGGCCCGGCCGGCGGAGCAGGTCGCGCGAGAGGTGCGTGACGGAGTCATCAGCGCCGAGGCGGCCCGCCGGGACTACGGCGTGGCGCTCGTGCCCGGCGGCTTCGAGCTCGACGCCGTGAAGACCGCCGCGCTGCGGAAGGGCGCCGGCGGGTGAGCGCAGGCGCCCAGGGCGAGCGGGCCGCGTCGGGCCTGCCGGTGCGAGGCGCCGGCGAGAGCGCAGCGGCCCGCTTCGGCGAGCTGACCGACGTGCAGGCGGCGGTGCAGCGCACCTTCGCCGACTTCGCCGACCGCGAGCTGGTGCCGGTGGCGTCGCGCCTCGACGAGAAGGGCGAGCTCGACCGCGCGCTGTTCAAGAAGGTCGGCGAGCTGGGCTTCTTCGGCATGCGCTACCCCGTGGAGCTGGGCGGCTCGGCGGCGGACACGCTGTCGCTCTGCCTCGCGGCCGAGGAGCTCGCGCGCGGGTGGCTGTCGCTCGCCGCGGGCTCGATGATGCAGGCGCTGATGGGCACCTGGCTCGTGTACCGCTCCGGCAACGCGGAGCTGCACGAGCGCCTGCTCAAGCCCGCAATCCTCGGCGAGAAGATCGGCACCATCTGCATGACCGAGCCCGACGCGGGCAGCGACCTCAAGGGCATCACCACCCGCGCCGACCCCGAGGGCGACGGCTACCGCATCACCGGGAAGAAGACGTGGATCACCAACGCGCCGGTGGCGGACTTCTTCACCGTGTTCGCGAAGACCGGCAAGACGCTGTCGACCTTCGTCGTCGAGGCGCGCACCGAGGGTGTCCGCGTCGGCCGGCCGATCGGGAAGATGGGCGTGCGCTCGTCTCCGACGTCCGAGGTGTTCTTCGACGGCGCGTACGTGCCGAAGTCGCAGCGGGTCGGCGACGAGGGCCAGGGCGCCGACTACCTCGCGGAGATCCTCCCGCAGATTCGCACCGTCACCGGCGCGCTCGCGCTGGGCGTCGGCCGCGCGGCCTTCGACGCCGCCCGGCGCTACTCGCTCGAGCGCAAGCAGTTCGGCAAGCCGATCGCCGAGTTCCAGGCCGTCAAGCTCAAGATCGCCGCGATGGCGACCGAGCTGTTCGCGACCGAGCAGGTGGTGCGGCGCGCGGCGACCCTGGCGGACCGGGGCGCGTCGAGCGCGGGCGTGGCGGCGATCTGCAAGAGCTTCGCGTCGGAGTCGGCCGCGCGCGTCTGCGACGACGCGGCGCGCGTGCTGGCGTCGTACGGGTACTCCACCGACTACCCCGTCGAGCGGTACCTGCGCGACGTGCGCTTCACGCTCATCGGCGGCGGGACGCCGGAGATCCTCGCGCTCGCCATCGCCCGGGAAGCCCTCGAGGGCGCGCCATGACCTCGCTGCCGCCCTCACTCCCCCGCGTGTCGTTCACCGTGTGCACGTCGTTCACCGGGGCGCTGCCCCACACCCAGGAGGCCTTCGATGCGTCTTGATGCCTACGTCCCCTATGGCGGCTACTGGAGCACCCCCTTCGTCAAGTGGCAGGGCGCGCTCGCCTCGCAGCACCCGCTGAAGCTCGCCGCGGCGTGTGCCCAGACGGCGCTCGCCGCGCGGACCATCGACCCCAGGGCCCTCACCTCGATGGTGCTCGGCTTCACCGTGCCCTCGAAGCACTCGTTCTACGGCGCGCCGTGGGTCGCCACCATGCTGGGCGCCCCGGGCATCACCGGCCCGACCATCATGCAGGCCTGCGCCACCAGCGCGCGGTGCATCGCCACGGCCGCCAGCCAGGTCGCCGGCGACGAGGTGGTGCTGACGCTCGCGGCCGACAAGTGCTCGAACGGCCCGCACCTCTACTACCCCGAGCCCAACGGCCCGGGCGGCAAGGGCGAGCCCGAGGAGTGGGTGTGGGACAACTTCAACTTCGACCCCGTGCCGAAGAACGCGATGGTGCAGACCGCGGAGAACGTCGCGCGCGAGGCGAAGATCGACCGCCAGGCGCAGGACGCCCTCACCGTGCGCCGCTACGCGCAGTACGCGGACGCGCTGAAGGACAACGCCGCCTTCCACCGGCGCTTCATGCTGCTGCCGCTCGAGGTGAAGGACGGCGCGGGCAAGAAGGTCATCGCCACCGTCACCGGTGACGACGGCGTCTTCCCCACCAACGCCGAGGGCCTCGCGAAGCTCAAGCCGGTGCTGCCCGAGGGCACCGTCACCTTCGGCTCCCAGACGCACCCGGCCGACGGCAATGCGGGCATGATCATCACCACGAAGGACAAGGCGAAGGCGCTCTCCAGGCAGCCGCACGTCACCATTCGCCTCGTGTCCTTCGCGCAGGCCAACGCGCGCAAGGGGTACATGGCCGAGGCCGTCGTGCCGGCGTCGCAGAAGGCGCTGGAGCTCGCCGGGTTCAAGGCGAAGGACGTGCGCATCAAGACCCACAACCCCTTCGCGGTGAACGACGTGCTCCTCGCGCGCCAGCTCGAGGTGAACGCGGACACCATGAACAACTTCGGCTCGTCGCTGGTCTACGGGCACCCGCAGGGGCCCACCGGCCTGCGCGGGGTGATTGAGCTCATCGAGGAGCTGGTGCTGGCCGGCGGCGGCCGTGGGCTGTTCAGCGGCTGCGCCGCGGGCGACACCGCCGCGGCGGTCTGCCTTCAGGTCGACTGCGCCTGAAGTCAACGAGGAGCGTGGAGCGCGCCATGGGCAAGGCCATTCGGGTGCTGGTCGCCAAGCCGGGGTTGGACGGTCACGACGTGGGAGCGAAGGTCGTGGCCCAGGCCCTGCGCGAGGCGGGCATGGAGGTCGTCGACACCGGCCTCCGCCAGACGCCCGAGGCCATCGCGCGCACCGCGCTCCAGGAGGCGGTGGACGTCGTCGGCCTGTCCATCCTCTCCGGGGCCCACCTGCAGCTGTGCGCCGAGGTGAAGAAGGCCCTCGACCACGAGCAGGTGGACGACGTGGTGCTGATGGTGGGCGGCGTGATCCCCGACCGGGACCGCGCTGCCCTTGAGCAGCTCGGGTTCTCCGGCGTGTTCGCCTTCGGGAGCCACCTCGACGACGTGGTGCGCTTCATCAAGGAGAAGGTACCGTGAGCGCCCCCAGCGAGAGGAAGGTCGTGCTGGAGGCCGGCATCGAGGTGAAGCCGCTCTACGACGCGGCGGACGTCACGGCGTCGGCGCGCGCGCTTCCCACGCTCGAGGGCGAGCAGGTCGGCAAGCCCGGCGAGTACCCCTTCACCCGCGGCATCCACGCGCTGATGTACCGCAAGCAGCCGTTCACCATGCGCCAGTACGCCGGCTTCGGCACGGCCGCCGAGACCAACGCGCGCTTCAAGTACCTCATCGCGAACGGCCAGACGGGCCTCAACGTCGCGTACGACCTGCCGACGCAGTGCGGCCTCGACTCCGACGATCCGCGCGCGGCGGCCGAGGTCGGCCGCGTCGGCATGGCCATCGACACCTTCGCCGACTTCGAGCAGGCCTTCGAGGGCATCGACCTCGAGAAGGTCACGGTGTCGCACACCATCAACTCCATCGCGCCGATCGTCCTCGCGATGAACACCGCGCTGGCGAAGAGGCGCGGCCTCGACGTGCGGAAGCTGCGCGGCACGCTGCAGAACGACCTGCTCAAGGAGTTCATCGGCCGGGGCACGTGGATCTTCCCCGTGGACCCGTCGCTGAAGCTCACCGGCGACACGATGGAGTACTGCGCGAAGGAGCTGCCGCTCTACAGCCCGGTCAGCGTCTGCGGGTACCACATTCGCGAGTCGGGGGCCCACCCGGCGCAGGAGATGGGCTTCGCGTTCCTCATCGCCCGGGCCTACGCCGATCGCGCGCTCGAGCGCGGCCTCGACATCGACGACTTCGCCTCGCGGCTGTCGTTCAACTTCGACATCTACGGCAGCCTCTTCGAGCAGGTCGCCAAGTTCCGCGCGGGCCGCCGGCTGTGGGCGCGCATCATGCGCGAGGACTACAAGGCGAAGGACCCGAAGTCCTGCTGGATGCGGATGATCGCCGGCGGCGGCGGCGGCGGGCTCACCGTCGAGCAGCCCGAGCTGAACATCGTGCGCGGCGCGTACTACGCGCTCATCTCCGCCCTGTCCGGCACCCAGACGATGGCGCTGTGCAGCTACGACGAGGCGTACACGATTCCATCCGAGCGCGCGGCGCGCATCTCGCTGCGCACCATGCAGCTGCTGCTCGAGGAGATGGGCCTGGCCGACACGGTCGACCCGCTCGGCGGCAGCTACTACGTCGAGACGCTCACCAACCAGATGGAGGCCGCGATCCGCCAGGTGATGGCCGACGTCGAGCGCGACGGCGGCATCGTGCAGGGCGTGAAGGACGGCCGCGTGCAGGCCATGGTGGCGAAGCAGGCCTACCAGCGGCAGAAGGACCTCGAGTCCGGCCGGGTGCGGAAGGTCGGCGTGAACTGCTACCGCTCCGAGGGCGACGAGACGGTGGTGGAGTTCCACCCGTTCAAGGCCGACCAGGCCGCGGTGCAGCGCGAGCGGCTCGCCCAGGTGAAGCAGCGGCGCGACGCCGGCCGGGTCGCGGCGGCGCTGGAGCAGCTGCGGAGCGCCGCGGCGAAGGGCGTCAACGTGATGCCGCAGCTCATCGACGCGGTCGAGCAGCTGGCGACGGTCGGAGAGATGGTGCAGGCGCTGAAGCAGGTCTACGGCGAGTACAAGGAGCCGGTGAGGTTCGCATGACGACGAGCTACCTACGACCCACCACCCTCGACGAGGCGCTGGCCGCGCTGGCCACCACCCCGACGGCCCGCGTGCTGGCGGGCGGCACCGACTGGATGATCCCCGCGCGCGCCGGCGCCGTCCCCGACGCGCTCATCAACATCTTCCGCGTCGAGCAGCTCCGCTCGATTCGGCGCACGGGCGACGCGCTCGAGCTGGGCGCCTGCGTCACCGTCGCGCAGCTGCTGAAGTCGAAGGACGTGCTCCAGGCCGCGCCGGTGCTGTGGAAGGCCGCCGACCGGTTCGCCTCGCCGCTGGTGCGGTCCCGCGCGACCCTCGGCGGCAACCTGTGCAACGCGTCGCCGGCGGCCGACCTCTCGCTCGCCCTGCTCGCCTGCGACGCGACCGTCACGCTCGCCTCGAAGGGCGGCCGGCGGTCGTTGACCGTCGAGGAGCTCGTGCTCGGCCCGCGCAAGACCGCGCTCGGGCCGGGCGAGCTGCTCGTCGGCGTGCGCGTGCCGATTCGCGCCGGCCAGGTGAGCCGCTTCGAGAAGAGCGGCCCGCGACCGGCGCTGGAGATCTCCGCCGCCGCGGTCGCCTTCACCGCCACCGTCGAGGGCGGGAGGCTCACCGGGGTGCGCATCGCCTGCGGCGCCGTCGCCCCCGTGCCGATGCGCGCGAAGAAGGCCGAGGCGCTCGTCGAGGGCCGGGCGCTCGACCCCGCGCTCATCGAGGCCGCCGTGGAGGCCGCCGCGGGCGAGGTGACGCCCATCGACGACGTGCGCGCCACCGCGCGCTACCGCCGCCGCCTCGTCGCCGCCTACGTGCGGCGCTGCCTCGAGGCCTGCACCGACGACCGGAGGCTCCATGCAGCCGCAAGTTGAGATTCGCTTCACGCTGAACCACCGGGTGGTCACCGCCGCCGTGCCGCCGACGATGGCGCTGCTGGAGCTGGTGCGAGACCGCTTCCAGCTCACCGGCGCGAAGCTCGGCTGCGGCGAGGGCGAGTGCGGCGCGTGCGCCCTGCTGATGGACGGGGAGCCGGTGCTCGGGTGCCTCACGCCGGCGGTCGACGCCGACGGCCGCGAGGTGCTCACCGCCGAGGGGCTGTGCGGCGCGAAGGGCCTGTCGCCGCTGCAGCAGGCCTTCGTGAACGAGGGCGCGGTGCAGTGCGGCTACTGCACCCCGGGCATGGAGATCGCCGCCGAGGCGGTGCTGCTGGAGCACCCGACGCCGACGGTCGAGGAGATCCGCCGCGGCCTCGAGGGCAACCTGTGCCGCTGCACCGGCTACGTCGCGATCGTCGAGGCCGTACAGGCCGCCGCGGGAGGTGGCCGATGAGCCAGCAGGCCTCCATGCGATGGATCGGCGCGCGGGTGCCGAAGCTCGACGCGCCGTGGAAGGCCAGCGGCGAGGTGCGCTACCTGCCCGACTTCGTCGTCGGCGGAATGCTGCACGGGAAGATCCGCCGCAGCGACCGCGTGCACGCGCGCGTGAAGAGCATCGACACCTCGGCCGCGAAGAAGGTGCCGGGCGTGCACGTGGTGCTGACCGCGAAGGACGTCGAGAACGTCGCCTTCGGCCACGGCAAGGACAACACGCCGTTCAAGGGCGACGTGGTGCGGTGCATTCGCGACGAGCTCGCCGCCGTCGCCGCCGACACCGAAGAGGCCGCCGAGGAGGCCTGCCGCCTCATTCGCGTCGAGTACGAGGACCTGCCCGCGCTGTTCGACCCGCGCGCCGCGCTCGAGCGGGGCGCGCCCGTCATCTACCCGGAGTGGCCGGACAACAAGCCCTTCACGTACCGCTACGCCCACGGCGACGTGAAGAAGGCCGCGGCCGAGAGCGCCCACGTCGTCGAGGACGAGTTCGACCTCACCTGGGTGTCGCACTGCTGCATGGGCACCTCGGCGATCATCGCGGCCTTCGACACCGGGGGGAGGCTGACCCTCAACTCGCTCACCCAGGTGCCGTTCCTCTACCGGCGCGACATGGCGGCCATCGTCGGCATGAAGCCCGAGGACATCCGCGTCATCCAGCCGACCATCGGCGGCGCGTTCGGCAGCAAGCTCGACATCTACCCGTTCGAGCCCATCGCCGTGCACCTCGCGCGCGCGGCGCGGCGGCCGGTGCGCATCGTCTTCTCCCGGCAGGAGGAGTTCCTCGCCTCTCCCACCCGGCAGCCGGCGATCATCAAGCTCAAGAGCGGCTGCGACGCGCGGGGGCGCTTCACCTTCCGCGACGCCTACGTGCTGCTCGACAACGGCGGCCACACCTCGTGGGGGGCGACGATTCCCTTCGTGATGATGCAGACGTTCTCGTCGCTCTACCGCGTGCCGCACGTGCGCTTCCTCACCGACGTGGCGTACACCAACAACCCGTACTCTGGCTCGTTCCGCGGCTACGGCAACCTGCAGGCGACGTTCGCCATCGAGCAGCACGTCGACAGGCTCGCGGAGAAGACGGGGCTCGACCCGCTGAAGATGCGCCTGCTCAACGCGCAGGAGCCCGGCGAGGAGACCGGCCAGGGCCTCAAGTTCGTCAGCTGCGGCCTGCGCGACTGCCTCGACTCGGCGGCGAAGCGCAGCCGCTACGAGGAGAAGCGCGCGGCGAAGAAGGGCGAGTCCGGCAGGCGCGTCAAGCGCGGGCTGGGCATGGCGTCGATGCTCCACGTCGGCGGCGGGGCGAAGATCTACCGCTCCGACGGCTGCGGCTCGGTGCTGTCCATCGACGACTTCGGCAAGGTGACGCTCGTCACCGGCTCCACCGACATCGGCCAGGGCAGCGAGACGGTGCTGGCGCAGATCGTCGCCGAGGTGCTGGGCGTCCACCTCGACCGCGTCAAGGTGGTCAACTCCGACACCGACGTGAAGCCGTGGGACGTCGGCGTGCACGCGTCGCGCACGAGCTACGTGGCCGGCAACTCCGCGATGATGGCGGCGACGCAGGCGCGCGAGAAGCTGCTCAAGGCCGCCGCGGAGCAGCACCGCCTGCCGGTCGAGGAGCTCAGCCTCGCCGACAACGCGGTGATGCACACGCCGAAGAGCGGCGTCGCGAAGAAGCTGGAGCCCATCGATCGGCTGGTGCGCAGCCTGCACTTCTCCGACCGCGCCGAGCTGCTCATCACCCAGGCGTACTTCGAGCCCGGCTCCGTCAAGCAGGACAAGGAGTTCCGCGGCAACGTGTCGCCCACCTACGCGTTCGGCACCCACGTCGTCGAGGTCGAGGTCGAGCTCGACACCGGCCTGGTGAAGGTGCTCGGGGTGTGGGCCGCGCACGACGTCGGCAAGGTGCTCAACGCGCTCGGCATCGAGGGGCAGATCGAAGGCGGCGTGGTGATGGGCCTGGGCTACGCCCTCACCGAGCAGCTCAAGATCGAGCGCGGCAAGGTGCTCAACCCCGCCTTCCGCGACTACCACCTGCTCACCGCGCCCGAGGTGCCGCCGATCGACTGCGACTACATCGAGACGGAGGACCCGACCGGCCCGTTCGGCGCCAAGGGCGTCGGCGAGGCGCCGGCCATCTGCGTGGCGGCGGCGATCGCCAACGCGGTCTACGACGCGACGGGCGTGCGCTTCACCGCGCTGCCGTTGACCCCCGAGCGCGTGCTCGACGGGCTCATCGCGGCGGGCGTCACGAAAGACGTGGGGGCGCGGTGAAGCGGCTGACGGTCCTCTCGCTGGAGCAGGCGCTGTCCCTGCCCTACGCGACCTCGCGCATGGTGCAGCTGGGCTGGCGGGTGATTCGCGTCGAGGCCCCGGCGGGAGACCCGAACCGGCGCATCGGCATGGAGCTGGGGGGCGGCCCGGACCGCTGCGCGTACTTCGTCGGCCCGAACGTCGGCAAGGAGGCCATCACCGTCGACCTCACGCAGCCGGAGGGGCGCGCGGCGCTGCACCGCATCGTGCGCGAGCTGGCGGTCGACGTCTTCTGCTCCAACACGCTGCCCGGTCGCTACGAGCGGCTCGGCATCGACGACGCCACGCTGCGCGCGGTGCGGCCGTCGATCATCGTCGCGGGCATCTCGGCGCTGGGCCCCTCGCACCCGGAGACGCCGGGCTACGACCCCGCGCTGCAGGCGCTGCTCGGCTTCATGGACCTCACCGGCCCCGAGGACGGTCCGCCGATGCTGTGCGGGCTGCCGCTCATCGACCTCAAGGCCGGCGACGAGCTGCTCACGCAGGTGCTCGCCGCGCTGGTGGAGCGGGCGAGCGCCCCGGAGCCCGCGAGGTGGACGGGCAAGCGCATCGACGTCTCCATGGCCCAGGCGGCGGCGACCTGGCTGCTCACCGTCCTCCCCATGCTCGACGCCGGCGCGAAGCCGGTGGAGCTCACGCGCTCCGGCTCCGAGCACCGGCACTTCGTGCCCTCGAACGCGTACCCGACGGCCGACGGCTTCGTGTACATGGCCATCGGCTCGGACCGGCAGTGGGCCGCCTTCACGGCCCTCCCCGCGTTCACCTCGATGGGCGAGCCGCGCTACCAGCGCAACCAGGGGCGCAAGGACGACCGCAAGGCGCTCCACGCGCGCCTCGGCGAGCTGATGAGGCAGCGCACCACCGCGCAGAACCTGGCCGACCTCGAGGCCGCCGGGCTCGTCTGCGCGCCCATTCACCCGGTCGCGAAGGCCGTCGAAGCGCCGTGGCTCGCCGCGCTGCTCAACCACACCACCGCGCCCGACGGGCGGCGCATTCGCCTGCCGCCCGAGGCGGTGGGCACCCGCGCCCGCGCGTTCTCCTTCCCCCCGCGGCAGGGGGAGCACACCGCGGCGGTGCTGAAGGAGGCCGGCGTGTCGGCCGCCGAGCTCGACGCGCTGCTGGCGAAGAAGGCCGTCTTCGGCCCCTCGGAGCTGCCGCACGGAAAGGACAGGTAGCGCATGGCGAACCTCGAGTGGCTTCAGCCGGCCGGGTGGCCGCGACCCAGGGGCTACAGCAACGGCGTGGTGGTGAAGGGCGGCCGCCTGGTGGTGCTCGCCGGCCAGGTCGGCTGGGACGAGAAGGAGAAGCTCGTGCCCGGCGGGCTGGTGCCGCAGTTCAGGCAGGCGCTCAAGAACGTGCTCACGCTGGTGGCGCTGGCCGGGGGGCGGCCCGAGCACCTGGTGCAGCTGCGCATCTACCTCACCGACAAGCAGGCCTACCTGTCGAGCCACAAGGAGCTGGGCGACGTGTACCGCGAGCTGATGGGCAAGCACTTCGCCTGCATGAGCGGGCTCGTCATCGCCGGCCTCGTCGAGGAGGGCGCGATGGTCGAGCTCGAGGGCCTCGCCGTCGTCCCCGAGTAGGCCCGGTCCCGACCATGCACCTCCTCCTCGCCGACGAGCCGGGCCACCGCGAGCTGCTCCTCGGCAACGAGGGGGTGGTGCGCGGCGCGCTGGAGGCGGGGGTGGGGCTGGTGACCGGCTACCCCGGCACGCCCGCCTCGGAGATTGGCGACACCTTC
>JACRCY010000351.1 GCA_016218785.1 Deltaproteobacteria bacterium | reverse complement strand
CGAGGTCTGCGATGCCGCCATGGTTGAGATCCAGGCTCTCGGCAATGCCCTTTGCGACGGTCTGTGCAGCCAGGCGAAGTCGTTCCCTTCCAATCGCTCCGATCGTCGGGAAGCCGCGCTGCTCCGCCTCGGACCCGGCGGAAGTCGGCTCGGGCAACTGAACACAGACGAATCGTCGTCGCAAGCCATCCCTTGCATTCTGAAGGTAGACGGCGTGCCCAGTCGTGGCGGACCCGGCGAAGAAGTCGAGTATCAGATCGTCGTCCGACGTGGTCTGTTCGACCAAGGTGCGCACCAACTCGGTCGGCTTCGGAAAGTCGAATGCCTGAAAGCCAAACAGTTCGCGGATCTCCTTGGTGCCGTGCGAGGTGTGCACGTCCGTGATGATGGAAGGAATCGACCTGAGAGAACTGGTGATGTCCCTGCGGAACTTCTTCTCCCGTGGTCTGCCGTCTGCCTTCTTCGGGAACAGCACGCACCCATTCTCGATGAGGCGGGCCATCTTCTCCTTCGCGTATCGCCAACCCGTTTCCGGCGGTGGATCGTACTTGTACCCCGTCGCCGGGTCCTCAATGGTGTAGTGAAGGTTGGGGCGTTGCTCCTTCGTGGCGAGACCGAGGAGGCTCCGGCTCATCCACGGTCCGCGGGGATCCTCATCCGGGTTTGCAAACTTGGATTCGTCCCGCCCGACACCGAGGAAAGCCGTCCCGTTACGTCGCGCGTACACGAGAAGATACTCATGATCTACCGAGACATGGGTCAGTGTCCGATCGTCGGGAAACTGACGCGACTTCCAGACGAACTGCGCGACGAAGTTCTCTTCCCCAAAGACCTCATTCAAGACGAAACGGAGAGCTGCGCACTCATGGTCGGAGATACTTGCGCAGAGGAATCCATCATCGCGCAGGAGGTTCCTCGCCAGGAACAAGCGCGGCCACATCATGCTGAGCCACTTGGAGTGGAAGCGGCCGTCGGTTTCGGTGTTGGTCGATAGCTTGATGCCCTCGCCGTCGACCTGCCCGGAGTAGCGCAGGTAGTCCTGGAGCCCCTCGCGGAAGTTGTCGGGGTAGATGAACTCGTTGCCGGTGTTGTAGGGCGGGTCGATGTAGATGAGCTTGACCTTGCCGTAGTAGCTCTTCTGCAGCAGTTTGAGCACCTCCAGGTTGTCGCCCTCGATGAAGACGTTCTCCGACGTGTCGAAGTCGACGGACTCCGCGGGCACGGGCAGCAGCGTGCCCGTGCTCGGGACCTGGATGCAGCGCATGGCCTCCGCCTTGCCCGCCCACGTCAGCCCGTAGCGCTCCCGGCCCTCGTCAACTTGCCCGCCCAGCGCGACCCGCAACCGCTCAAGGTCGACCTTGCCCTCCGTCAACGCCTCCGGGAACAACTCCCTCAAGGCGTCGAGGCGGTCGCCGAGCAGATCGGCGGAAGCCAGCGACATGCGGTCCACAACACCCTGCCGTGCTTCGTCCTCGCCACTCATGGCGCGCTCCGTGGTTCTGGCCCGTCCAGCCGGACGCAACTATACCAGACGCGTCCGACAGGGTGGGCGTGGAGGTGGAACGCGGGGCGGGGCGGCCGGCGGGTGCCGGCGCGGCGCGGGCAGCCGTGGCAGAGACTACTTGATGCGCGGCTTGCGCACCGGGCGCTTGCGCTCGCTCTTGCGGACGCCGCCGGCCTTCTCGTACTCGTCGCTGTTCTTGCCGAACTTGGTCGCAATGCCGGTCAGCATCCGCTCGTGTAGATCCCGGAGCGTCCGCTCGCTGGCCTGGAAGGCGTTGAGGAGAGCGTCGACCTTCGACAGGTGCTCGTTGTAGGTGTCCACCTTCGTCTTCGTGTCGCCGATTGCCGTCTGGTAGCTGGCGAGCGTCAGGCCGCCACCGAGATCCAGGTTCGGGTCGATCGAGGCGAGGCCTGTGGCCCGCCGGTTCGCTCCCTCGAGCGCCTTGGAACTACGCTTCTGTCTTGCCATCTGGGCTCCCTCCTCCTGGCTCGCCGTCCGGCGGCCGGTGCATGTCCAAATCCACGAGTAGAGTAGAACGTGGCACCATGAGGATCAAGCGAAATGTGCTGGCGTTCCTTTGAGTCGGGACGGCGACCCAGAGGAACGGGAGGGCGTTCTCGAGATCCGTCGTCCCGTTCCAGAGAAACGGGAGCCCGTTCCTTTGCAACGGGACGACGATTCAAAGAAACGGGAGGGCGTTGTCGAGATGCGTGGTCCCGTTCCAAAGCAACGGGAGGCCGGCACTCTGAAACGACCCGACGACCCAGACGAAGGCCTGGAATTCTCCGTGTCCCGTCGCGCGGTTGCACGCTGCGGCTCCAGGGGCGCGAGTGGCTCGACGAGCGCCGCACCCAGCTCGCCGGCCTCGGCGAGGAGGAGCTCGCCGTCCTCGCCCTCGGTCCGGTGGAGCCGCCGCCGGGGTTCGAGCCGCCGATCGCCTTGCTCGCGGGCTTCTGCCCCGCGTCGAAGGCCTGAGCGCCGGCCGGGCCCCTACTGCTCGCGGGGGCCCTGCGGCAAGCCGCTCGGCCGAGGCCAACAAGCGGGGCAAGCGGGTGGGTCCAGCCCCATGGCCCGCGCTCCCTTTGAGAGAACCACCGACCAGACGGCTGAAGCTCTCAGGGCTCACCTTCGGTGAACTCGATCCGAACTGCCCGCCAGCCCTTGAAGGTGAGCTCGATGTCACAAGTCAGACGGGACCCAACACGGACGCTGCCGGACGCAGGAAACCCAGGCGTGGTACGATTGAAATACACATCTGCCTCGCCGTCATCGAGACGAATGAAGCCGAAATCCTCCCAACCGAACCGCGACACGGTGCCCGGCACGTCGTGCACGTATGGCGCCAGCACCTCCTGGATGCTTGGCGCGATCTCAGGCAAGTGGTCAGCTGCCACCCATGACCAGCGGCACAGATCGTCCCTAGCGTCCTCGGTCAGCTTCCTCACCGGCAAGCGCTGCGCCACGGCTCGCCACCAGTCACCGCTTGGCCCGCCGGATGCCTCGGTTGCCTCCTTCAGCTTCTTGAGGGCCTGTCGGCGCATGTCTTGCCCCTGCTTGAAGTCCCTCTCGCCCAGCGCCTGCTCCCCGAGTGCGAAGGCCTCCGCCAGCAGCCGTGCGGCAAGCACATCGGCGGGGATCGCCACAGCCGCAGGGGCGTGTTCGTAGAGGCGTGCGGCGCGGGCCCGTAGGGAGTCGTCGGGCACGGACGCCGCGATCCCCTCAACGAGCTTCCATGTCTCAGCGTCGTCTTGGTGCTCCGTTGCCAACCTCTCGGCCACCGAGATAGCGCTCCCGTACTCCTTTCGGAGGAGGTGGTAGTGCCCCCTCAACTGAAGGAGTCGGGCGTCCTCGGAATCGATGGCGGCTGCTCGATCGATGGCGGCCTCGACGGCCACCAGGCCCCCGGGCGACTGAAGCTGGAAGCGGGCCTGCTCGACCAGTGTGAACACGTCATATGGGTTTCTGGTGCGCAGGCTTCGAACGAGACCCTGATACGCTTGGGCGAGTTCGCCGCTATCAAGAACGACGCGCTCGCGCAAGAACACGTCGGCGTCGAACGGACACTGACCGGAGAACGAGCGGCCCCAGATCTCCTCCATCTCCGCAATCGCGTTGCGCGCCTCGTCACCGCGCATAACCATGGTCGCCACTGGCACTATGGGCCGCGCGCCGACCCTGTGCTGCATCACCCGCAAGAACCGGCGAAGCCCCAAGCGGCTTTGGCGCCCCAGCGTGAAGACCTCGATCACCAGGTCCGCGAGCATGCCCGTCGCCACCGCCGCAACGTCGCTGAGCCCGGGCCGGCTGTCGACCAGGACGTAGTGCGGCGCCTCGTCGCGTATCGCCTGCCGGAGTCCCTCCACGACCCATGGACCCCTGCCGTCCACCTCTGGATCGAAGAGACGTCCAACGGCCGTGGCGGCCAGGCGCTTGCCGTAGTCGTCGTCCAGGCGCCCCGCAGGCATGAATCGGATCTTGGCGGACTCCACGTCGACGGTATGCACGAAGGGCCCGACCGCGGGGAGCATGTCGCTCTCCAAGGCGCTGGCGGCGAACTCGACGAATCCGTCTCGCTCGTGTTCCTTCGCCTGCCCCCAGAGCAGGGACAGGCCGGGAGCTTCCAAGTCCAGGTCAATCACGAACACGCGGTCGCCCTGCAGCGCAAGACGGACGGCGCAGTTGGCCACCGTGGCCGTACGGCCAACGCCACCACGCTGCGAGTGGAACGCCACGAAGAATGGCGGTGGGCGAGACGTCATGTCCACGCCAGATTCAGCGCCGGCTGGCGGAAGACCACGTCGCCGAGCTCGCTAGGGGGCTGGTCGGTGAGCGATCCGCCTGCGGCGGAGCGCGCCTCGCCGCCCGGCTCCGGGCCTTCCTCTAGTTGGTCTGCAAGTCGGCCCAGGTGGGACAGGAGGCCTGACGACCGAATGGTGGCTGCGAGCGCTCGACGCTGGTCCGGGGTCGCGGCTGCCTTGAGCGCGGGCCACCCCGGGTGGTTCTCCTCGACGTCCACCAGGCCGTAGCTCACGACCCACGCAAGATCCACCGCCTCCGGGTGGTCGAGCGCAACCTGCGCCAGCGTCCCGAGGTGCCGGATGCCCGCCGCCACCGAGCACCGGTACGCTCCATGCCACGCCGTTGCCGCGATCCCGGGGGAACGCAACAGCGAGATCCACAGGGGCTCGAACACTCTGCCACGCTGGCAGACCGCGAGGGCCTGCAGGGCGACGCGAAGAAGCCCCCCGCCGGCCGTGCCGGAACGGCCGACCGAACGAAGGTGCTCGCTGACGATTCGCTCCACAGGGGTCAATGACTCGGCGCTCGGGCAGTGAGCCGCTAGAAACAGAAGCCGCTCTAGGGCGCCCGGTTCCTGGTGGAGCTCCTCTGAGGCAAGGATAGCGGCAGTAGCGGAGGCAAGCGCTCGTCGAGCCGCGGGCGCTCCTTCCGCCTCACGGGCGAGAGCCGTCATCGGGTCATCTCCGTGACGCCAGTCCACAGCGATGGCCACTGGGAAGCCCCGACATGCGTCCATGACCGCCTTGCGCAGTTGGTCCGCGGGCAGTTCGTGAAGACTGCGAGGCGCCATCGGCTCCACGGCTACACCTCCCACCATTCCTTCTGTATCGTCCCGGGGACGCGCCTCACGCCAGCGGCCCCGGCAGAGGGAACCCCACGGTGAACGACCTCCGGGAGCCCCGCCGCCCCGGTGCGTGGGTTGCACGCCGTGCCGGTCGTGCTACCGGCGGGAGCTGGGGCGAATGCCCAGCAACGCGCGTCGATCACAGTTGGGATCCGGAGGTCCCGCGCGTTGGCCGCCTGAAACTCGAACACCACGAGGACCTCCTTCCCCGACCCGTGTTGCGGCCCTGGTTTGAGAAGACCAAGCTCGTCTCGCAAGCGATCCGGCGACAACCCCTGTGCCGAGGCGGCCGTAGTGCTGAAGGCGCACTCAGGGCGCCCCAGTGTCGTGCCTGTCCACGGGCGGAAGCTGCCACGTTCGATGGTGTCCAGCACGATGGCGCGCGCTCGCGGGTCATTGGCCGGAAGGCCTCGGCTCGGGTTCCTGACGACGTGCACCTGCACCACGTCGAACAGGGTGTCGACGTGCGCCAGGATTTCGCCGGCGGCTATGTCCGCCGCATCCGTCCCCTGGCAGAGCACATCCTCCCAGTGGCCACCTCGGCGATCGGCCATCTCGGCGGCAGCGCGCTGAAGGGCCTCGGAGGGATCAACTGGCTGCGCGGCGAGGAGCGAGAGGAACTCCGCCTCGTGGCTTCGACGACACCGTGGCTCTGCCCGCACGGCGAAGGCGAGGTGCTTGCCAGCCGGCCAGCCCCGCACGGGGACGCTTTCCACCTTGGCCAGCCATTCCTCCGCCGCGGTGCCGGTGGGGTCCACAACCACTTTTCTATCCCAACGCCGCCCTGAGCGCAATCGCCGGCACAGCAGGCGCGGCGCAGCCCCGGGGCCTGCCATACTCGCGCGAACGTCAAGGTGAGCGCCAGGGTAGACCGGTGGTTGCGCTCGGCTGGATTCCCGGAGCCGTCCGCAGCACGCTGGACAACGGGCGCGACCCGCCGCATCCTTGCCGCGAGGCGACTCAGGAGGTCCCTGATGCTCTACACCCTCGACCGTGCGACCAAGAACCTCGAGCCGGCGCGGCTGTCGAGTCTCCGCCACGCTGGCTGGGAAGAGAAGGACCTCGAGAACGTCCTCGTTCAGCACATCGACCTGGTGCTCCGCTAGCCCCGTTGCGGGCCCCCGATCGGGACGGTATACTGCCCACCGTGACCAGCCTGTTCGGATGCATGCTGAACGAGCCCGAGCGGCTGCAGTGCGCGCTCTACCCGGTCCGCAGCGCGTTCGTCTGGCGGCAGGACCGCCAGCCCGACGGCTGGGGGCTCGGGTTCTTCCAGGGGGGCGAGGTGCTGCTGCAGAAGCGCCCGCGCCCGGCCGCCGGCCCGGTCGACTTCTACGCCCTCGTCCGGGGGCTCCGCACCGACTGCATCGTCGGTCACGTGCGGCTCGCGACCGTGGGGAAGCAGGGGCGCAGCGAGAACACGCACCCGTACCGCTTCCGCTCGTGGCTCTTCGCCCACCACGGCACGATCGACCGGTTCGCCGAGGTGCGGCCGGCGTTGACCGAGCACATCCCCGACTTCCTGCGGCGCAACATCCGGGGCCAGACCGACAGCGAGCACCTGATGCACCTGTTCCTGGCCTTCCTGCACGACGGGGGCAAGCTGGACGACGCCAACCTCACGGCCAGCGAGGCCGCGAGCACCCTCGGCGCAAGCTTGGGCCTGGTGGATCGCCACACGACCGAGGTCGGCGGGACGCCGAGCCCGCACACCGTGATCATCACCAACGGGCGCGTCATGGTCGCGCTCCGCCGGGGCGCGCCGCTCCACTACTACCGCATCAAGGGCATCTCCGACTGCGCCCTGTGCCGCGAGTCCCAGGGCGACTTCGCCCGCGAGCCGCGCCGCGTCCCGCACGAGCACCTGCGGGGCGTGGCCATCATCGACGGCGCAGCTGCTCCGGGCGCGCCGTGGGAGACGCTCCCGGAGTCCTCCGCGATCGCGGTGAGCCACGACCTCACGTTCGAGGTCAAGTCGCTCGGCGCGGCGTGAGGCCATGCGGCTGCTCGCGGGGGGCGGGCTCGCTTCGGCCTTCGTCTGCCTCCTCTTCGCCGCTGCCTTGGGCGACCCCGGGTGGCGGTGGGCGCTCGCCGGGGTCATGGTGGGGATCTCGGTGGCCGCGTGCGGGGCCTTCGGCGCGGTCGTCGCCCGCCTCGTGGCGGCGCCGCGCCGCTGGGCCCTGGCCGGCATCGTCGCGGGAGTGGCGGCGGCGCTGACGCGCCAGGTCCTGATGGGGATGATCCGGGCCCGCGCCGCCGACGCGCCGCCGCAGATCCGTCCGCTCGCCCTGCTGGCGGCCACCTTCACCATCGTCGGCGGCGCCTTCGCGCTCCTGTGGGGCTGTGCCGCGCTCCGGCGGCTGGCCGCCGGGCCCGGCGGCGACGGGACGCGGCGCACGTGGCCCGACCTGGTGCTCGGCGGCATCGCCGTCTCCCTCGGGCTGTACGGCATCTCGCCCGTGGGCCAGGCGCTCGGGATCAAGGTGAGCCACTGGACCTTCATCGGCCTCGCGGCGCTGGCGCTCCTGGCCTACGGCATCGAGGAAGGGGTGGTCCGCCTCCTTCGCCGCAGCCGCCGGGGCGCGCGACGGGGCGCCCGGCCCGGCGGCGACCGAACTTGACGCACGGTCGGCCACCCCGATAGGCTCGTCCCCCGAGGACCCATGCGCCGAATCATCGTCGTCGTCGTCGTGGTGTTGGCCTTCGCCGTCACCGCGCTCGCCCAATCGAAGCACGAGCTCGCGCGCGCCCACTACAAGGCGGGCGCGGCCTACTACCAGCGCGGCAAGTACGTCGACGCCATCCGCGAGTTCGAGCAGAGCTACGAGCTGTCGCGCAAGCCCGAGATCCTCTACAACCTGGCCCAGTGCCACGACAAGCTCGGCCAGCGCGACAAGGTGGCCGGCTACCTCCGCCGCTACCTGAAGGAGAAGCCCAAGGCCGAGGACCGCGAGCAGGTCGAGGCCTGGCTCGGGAACCTGGAGAAGG